>JALCCK010000003.1 GCA_022640795.1 Treponema sp. | reverse complement strand
CCCATTCCGAACACGGAAGTCAAGCTCTCTTACGCCGATGATACTGTTTTTCGACGGGAAAGTAGGTAGCTGCCAGGCTTTTTCTTTTTTTAAATTGATATAGGAATAAAGAATGCTTTTTATTTTTGATATGGGCGGTGTTTTGACTACGAGCGCTGCTATTCATCGTGATATAGCAGGGGTACTTGGTATTACGAATGAAGATTTTTTGAAGTATTGCGGCTGTCCTGCCGGTGATCTGTCTGTGTCTGAAAGCGCAGCTTCTTCCGATTTATTATCGCTTTTGAGCAATGGTAAAATTACAGCGCAGCAATTCTGGCATGAATTTTCTATCCGTTCCGGCCGGCATACTGAGACTGATTGGTGGAGGATGCTTTTTCATCCGGAACGCAATGAACCGGTATATGATATTGTACGACGTTTACGGGATCATAACAGAGTTGTTTGTGGTACGAATACCATTGAAAGCCACTATGACAGTCATTTAAGCAGGGGTGATTATGCGGTTTTTGATCAGGTTTATGCATCTCACCAGATGGGTGTGTCTAAACCGAATGTCCGATTCTGGAAAATAATTTTACAGTCCGAAAACGTTGCACCAGCTGCTGCTTTTTTCGTTGATGATCGAAAAGAGAATTGCGAAGCAGCAGCTTCTTTGGGAATCACAGTGCATCAGTTTAAAGATGAAAAAGAACTGACTGCTGTTCTTTCAGGGCTGGGTACCGTATAAAATTTAGCTCTGTGTGCGTTTCTGTCTGGTATTTCTATTCTACTATATCTTCGAGCTGTGAGAATTTGTTTATCTTCCCGATGTATTTTTCCGGGTGCCCGAAGCCATACGATGCCCATATAAATGGAACTCCTGCTTCGTTTGTGGCTTCGTAATCTCCTTGTGTGTCTCCGACGTAGACAGGAGCTTTCAGTTTATTACGGTCTGCAAGTAATCTGATATTAAATGCTTTTCCTTTATCAGTATTTCCATAGCATTCGAAATCGTTTATATACGGTGCAAGTTTTGTTTTTTCAAGCAACAGCTCAATATAACCGCTTTGACAGTTACTTACAATAAAAATCTTGTAGTTTCGTGAAAGATTTTTAATAGTTCTGATTACTCCGTCATATGTTAAATCTTTTGTATTTTCTTTCAAGACAAGGGCTTCCTGTCTGAAGCATTCACTATATAAGGGGATGAGTTTGTCTTTCGGTACATCCGCAAACAATTCCTGTGCGATTATATCCATTGTTTTACCGAACAGCGGTTTCATTATTTCCGCCGTTAAAGGCTCTTTTTGTATTCCGAATAGTTTTAAAGCCCTGTTCCAGCCTTCTGCAACAAGAGCTCTTGAGTCCCATAATGTTCCGTCGATATCAAGTAAAATCCCGTCTGTGTGTATTTTCTTCATTTTTTGATTATATCATATTTCCGGTTAACGTTTCAAATAGGGTTAAACATAAATTTATGCAACCTTTTATTCTGAAGTGTGTCTTATATCATAAGAATTATGGTAATAAAAATTTTTGTTGTTACAGGTGGATTCATAGGTATTGGTATATTGCTGTATGCAATTTTGAGTTCCGTTTATCTTTTTAAACATACTATTATGCGTCCGAAGCGAACATACCCGATCGAAACGAAAAAAATGCCCAGGGCTTTGTATGTAGACCGTATGATAAAAAGCGCTGCATGGTTTTCGTCACAAAATCCAGAACTTGTTACTATCCGGTCTTATGATGGATTAAAACTTTCCGCTTATTTTTTACCGGCAGCAGAAGGCGAGGATCATTCCCGGAATTCTATTCTTCTTATGCATGGATATCATAGTTCCGGTTTGCGGGACTTTGCCTGTATCTATGAATTTTTTCACAATAAGGGATGGAATGTTCTGCTGCCTGATGAACGGGCTCATGGTAACAGTGAAGGAAACTATCTTACTTTTGGCATTCGGGAACGTTTTGATACGCGTGACTGGGCAAGATATCTGGATAAAAGGGTCTGCGGAAAACAGCAGTTATGGATTATGGGAATTTCCATGGGAGCTTCGAGTGTTCTCATGTCGCTAGATGAAGGACTTCCTGCCACCGTTTGTGGTGCAATAGCTGATTGCGGCTTTACCCGGCCGTATGAGATGATACGGTGCAGCATCAGACGCGATTATCATCTTTGGTCTTTACCGATTATGGGAATTGCAAATCTTTTTGGACGAATAATAAGCGGTTTTGATTTTAAGGAATATTCTGTTCCCGAAGCTTTGAAATATAATCGTATACCAGTCCTTTTTGTTCATGGCAGAAAGGACGATTTTGTACCGTTTGAAATGTCAAAAGAGAATTATGCAGCATGTACTGCTCCGAAAATGTTTCTTGAAACGAATACGGTACATGCAATAAGTTTCGTAGCAGAAACGGAAAGATATACTGCTGCTATTACTGAATTTCTTGATACATGTTGTGGTTCCGTCTGATTTACCGCTTATTCCCGCTATGCGTTTGGATAAAATCATTTCTCTGGAAACACTGTATTCTTTCAAGTTTTTTATAACAGTAAAAAAATGCCGGAAGCAGAAACCCGTCTGCAAGTATCCATGCAATAGGGGACGCGAAACATACTGCGTTGAAACCGAAGAAAGGAACCAGCAGCATTGCTGCTACAGCCCGACCTACAAGTTCAAATATGCCGGCAAGAATTGCAAATCTGCTGAAACCCATACCCTGTATCATGAAACGTACTATATTAACTATTGCAAGCGGAAAATAAAATGCCGCATTGATGATGAGAAAAATCCTTATTTCATCAAGAATTTCTATTTCACTGCTGTCGATAAATAAGAGCCCCATCGGTTTTCCCAAAAAATAGAGAACGATAAATGCTGCTATGGAATAAAAAAAACCGATTTTCATACATGCTTTTACACCGGATTTTAGACGTGAAAGTTTAAATGCACCGGTATTTTGTCCTCCGTATGTTGCCATAGTATTCCCCATTGCGTCGAACGGCGTACAGAAGAACATGGAAATTTTACTTGCGGCTGTTACTGCAGCAACAGCATCTGACCCCAGTGTATTTACTGCTGCCTGAAGAATTACACTACCGATAGCAGTGATTGAATATTGCAGCCCCATGGGAATTCCCATTCCGCAGAGAATAGAGTAATGCCTCTTTCGTATCTTCCAGTCGTCTCTTGATAAACGGAGAATTTCAAATTTTTTAGTCATATAGATAAGACAGAGAATTCCTGAAACTCCCTGGGATATTACTGTTGCAAGGGCTGCCCCTGCAACTCCTGCCTTAAGTCCGAGAATGAATAACAGATCAAGTCCTATATTGAGTAAGGATGAAAGAATGAGAAAAAAGAGCGGCGTTTTGCTGTCTCCTACCGATCGTATTATTCCCGAAAGCAGATTATAGAGAATAATCCCTGGAATGCCTGCAAATATTATGAGAATATAGGTCGTTGCCTGGTCAAGTATGTTACCGGGTGTTTTCATAAGAATCATCAACGGTCTGCAATAGATAACCGTAACAATAGTCATTAGTAGTGCAAATCCGGCACTCAGTATATATGAAGCTGCAACGAACTGACGCATTGCCGTATAATTTTTTGCTCCAAATTTTTGTGCTATCGGGATGGCAAAACCACTGCATATTCCCATACAGAATCCTATTATGAGAAAGTTGATAGCACCGGTAGCACCTACGGCAGCGAGGCTGTCAACACCGAGAAATTTACCGACAATAACAGTATCTACCATATTATAGAACTGCTGGAATAGAAATCCGAAAAGAAGCGGAATCGAGAATCCGAGAATAAGATTAAGCGGATTCCCTTCTGTAAGATCTTTAGTCATGACATGAACATAATGCAATTTATTGTTAAGGTAAAGCCAGTTTCCTGTTAATACGGAAAAATAAAAATATTTTCGATGCAATGCATATAAAATAATTCATTGTTGAAAAACCGATATGCGGATATAATAGTATACAGAAAATATGAACATAGTTCTTGTTACCGGAGCTTCCAGCGGTCTGGGAGTTGAATTTTTAAAATTGATAGATAAACGAAACACATTCGGAGGAAGAAATATTGACGAACTCTGGATTATTGCACGAAGAAAGGACCGTCTTGAACATCTGACCGGTGAATTGATTCATAAAAGCCGGATATTTGCCCTTGATTTATCAGTTCGAAGCAGTTTTTCTTTTATAAAAGAATCTGTTGCATCGTTCTCTGCTGAGATTCTCTTACTGGTTAATTGTGCTGGTTTTGGACGTTTCGGGATGGTCTCTGATATGAATACGGATGACCTTGGAAATATGATTTCAGTAAATTGTACCGCCGCTACGATCATGACCGGTGAATTGATTCCATATATGAGGAAAGGCAGCAGAATTATCAATATCTGTTCAACAGCCGCTTTTCAGCCGCTGCCGGCAATCGCTGTCTATGCGGCGACTAAATCATATCTGTACAGTTACACACGGGCACTTCGTTTTGAGTTGCTGCATTCCGGCATCGGCGTTACAGCTGTTTGTCCGTACTGGATGCTTGACACAGAGTTTATACAAAAAGCTGAACACTATGACGGGGAAAAGAAGATGATTTTACGACATTATTTTCTTTCTACCAGGGCTTCTGCAGTCGCTCGCCGTGCGCTCAGAGGGGCGGCTTTAAATTTGCCGGTTGTTACGCCTGATTTCTTCAGTTTTATCCATAGATTTTTAGGGAAACTTATTCCCGATGAACTTTTGATGTGGGGCTGGTCTTTTTTTCGTCGAATATAAGAAAGACTGGGGAAGTTGTCTGAATACAGAAAAATTCAGATTACCCGCAGACATAAAAACAGCGTAGTATTTTAAAAGAGAGGTAAATGGTATGGTGCAAACGATGATCTGGAAGAACGGAACTTTGACGTTTCTTGATCAGACAAAGTTACCGTTGGAAGTCATCTATGAGAAACAGGAAAGTTTAGAGCAGATATGGGAGTCCATAAAACAATTAAAAGTTCGCGGAGCGCCGGCTCTAGGAGTTGCAGGTGCCTATGGTATTTTGTTCGGGATGAAGGAATTTCAGAACGAAAAACCGGGGGACTTTATCAGAATAATGAAGGAAAAAGCTGCTTACCTTAATTCTTCCCGTCCGACAGCAGTGAATCTCAGCTGGGGTTTGCATAGAATGGTACAGAAGGCCGAATCACTCACTGTTGACAATTCTGTAGCACTATGGGCTGCGCTCGAGGAAGAAGCTCTTCTAATTAACCGTGAAGACGTACAGCTTTGTGCTGATATCGGAAAGAATGGAGCTCCGCTAATAAAAGACGGTACCGGTGTCCTTACCCATTGTAATGCAGGTGCGCTGTGTGCGACCGGTATTGGAACTGCGACAGCACCAATGTATGTTGCCCACGGTAATAACATACGATTTAAAGTTTATGCTGATGAAACCAGACCGCTCCTCCAGGGGGCCCGCCTGACCAGCTGGGAACTGCAGAAGGCAGGAATTGATGTAACGCTGATCTGTGATGATATGGCAGCTTTTATGATGTCGAAGGGTTTTATCAATCTTGCCATAACAGGTACTGACCGTGTCGCGGCAAACGGTGATACTGCCAATAAAATAGGGACTATGGGCATTGCGATTCTTGCACATTATTATGGGATTCCGTTCTATATTGCCTGCCCGTCGTCGACTTTCGACAGAAAAACAGAAACCGGAAATGAAATACCCATAGAAGAGCGCAGTCCTGAAGAGGTTACTTATTTTGGCGAACGGAGAACTGGACCAGAAGGTATAAAAGTCAGAAATCCTGCTTTTGATGTTACTCCTCATGAGCTTATTACCGGATTTATTACGGAAAAGGGGATTGTCCATCCACCTTTTAAAGAGAATCTTGCAAGAATATTTTCCGGGAAATAAATGGAACTGCAAATAGATTGATTTTCGGTACGGGATATACTATACTCATGCTCATGAATACAGTTACACGGGTTTTCCTGAAACCACAGGAAGAGAAAGAGTTGCAGCAGGGCTTTCCCTGGGTATATGATAATGAAATAGCAACAGTAAAGTTTGATGCTGGCGATGGAAGCGGAATTAAACAGACCGGTTATTCTGACTGCTGTGTTGCAGATGGAAGTGGCGTTGAAGTATATACAAAGGCCGGAGGCTTTATTGGGACCGGCGTGCTGAACCGGCAGTCGAAAATAGCAATACGTATGATAGGGCAGGAACATGCGGATCAAATTTATGCCGATACAAAATCATTCTGGTCGAAGAAAGTAAGAGATGCAATAAACATTAGAAAGTTACAGTATCCTGAAAGTGATTCTTATCGATTGATTTTTGGTGAGGCTGATTTCATCCCCGGTTTTATTGTTGACCGTTTTATCACAATGAACGGGCAGGTCTATCTGGTTGTACAATTTCTTTCACTTTCCTGCGAGATATTCCGAAATGAACTTCTGGAGGCTTTGAACGACAACTGCAATCCGTATGGGATATATGAACGAAGCGATGCGAAAGTCCGTAATAAGGAAGGTCTTGCATTAAAGAAAGGCTGGATAGGGAAACAGCGGGATTCCGTTATAACGATAACGGAAAATGGAATTACGTTGAATGTCGATCTTGCTAATGGCCAGAAAACCGGTTATTTTCTTGATCAGAAGAATAACCGGGCAAAATTAAAGGTTTTTTGTCACGGAAAAAAGGTTCTTGATACATTCAGTCATACGGGAGCATTTGGACTTAATGCGGTAAACGGCGGTGCGCGTGAGGTTATAGCTGTCGATATTTCACCGGAAGCAGTTGCCATGATTACGAAAAATATAACCGCAAATAATGCCGGACAGGTTATGACGGCAAAATGTGCAGATGTTTTTGACATTTTGAAGCAGTATGAAGAATCCGGAGAAAAATTCGATGTTATTATCCTTGATCCTCCGGCTTTTGCTAAAAATCTGAAAGCAATGAAGAAGGCGTACGGGGGCTATAAAGAGATCAATTTACGGGCAATGAGACTGCTTGCTGAAGGTGGAATTCTCGTTACTTGTTCCTGTTCCTATTTTTTTGATGAAAATATGTTTTACAGTATGCTTATGCATGCGGCAAAAGATAGTCATAAACGTGTCCAGGTGCTTTTAAAAAGCGGTGCCGGTCCTGATCATCCTGTTCTGCTCGGGTATCCCAAATCAGAGTATCTCAAATGTGCTTTCTGCAGGGTCCTTTAAATAAAATGGCAGAGAGAAATGCCTAGTATGAACACCGTCGGTCAGCAGCCACTGCCTCCGAATTGCATTGTACTTCTCGGTCCTACTGCCGTCGGAAAAACGGCGCTGGGAGTACGAATTGCGATCGCAACTGCGGCACATATACTGTCTGCTGATTCACGGCAGGTTTACAGAGGACTTGACATAGGATCGGGCAAGGACCTTGCCGATTATACTGTTGATGGAACATCGGTCCCGTATCATCTGATTGACATCGCCGACTTAGCTCATGAATATAATGTATTCAATTATCAGCAGGATTTTTATGCCGTATTTGCCGGGCTTCAGAAAAAGAATATACTTCCGCTTGTCGTCGGCGGAACAGGACTGTATCTTGATGCCGTCGTGAGAAACTATGACCTGCTGGATGTTCCGAAAGATGAAACGTTGCGGTCCGGGCTTGCAGAAAAAACACTTGACGAACTTGATGGGATTTTATTGAATTTAAAGCCTGAGCTTCATAATAAGACGGATTTGCTGCAACGGCAGCGGGTTGTTCGCGCTATCGAGATTGAAGCGTATATGCGAAGTGAATCCCTTGTTGAAAAACGAAAGAAAATGGTGCCGCGCCCTGATGTGCGGCCGCTGGTGATAGGATCAACGTTACCCCGTCCTCTGCTCAGAGAAAATATACGGATACGCTTGCAGGAACGGATGGATGCCGGGTTAATAGACGAAGTTCAGGCTCTTCATGATAGAGGAACGTCATGGAGCCGCCTTGAACAGCTTGGTCTGGAATACCGATTTGTTTCGGAATATCTTCAGGGTAAAATAGCATCATATGATGAACTTTTTACCAGCCTGAATATTGCAATACGCCGGTTTGCAAAACGGCAGGAGACCTGGTTCAGAGGCATGGAACGGAAAGGCGTTTCCATACATTGGTTGCCGTCCGTTCCTGATTCAGAAGAAAAATACAAGGCCGCACTGCAACTCATCCATACGTATGTTATGCATTGACCGCAAGCTTTACAGGTTCCTCTATTTTAGTAAGATAACCGGTTCTGATGCAACTGTCAAAAAGTGCTTTGCTGATGTAATCCGTCGTTATATCTTCATACCCGTCGCGATCTCTGACTATGCGTACGACATAGCCGTCTTCCATATCGCGAACGATGGTCATATAGTCCGTGGATTTACCAATGCTTTTTAATGTGTAAGTACCCATTGTTTACTCCTTATATACGGTGTACTATAAGTACAACAGATTTCGTAGTCGATCTGTTGTCTTGTGTTATTATTATTTTCGGATTTTTTGCTCTGTATGTTAGTCTTTTTTTACCCGGGGTTGATAATGTTTTGTGATGCACATTTTCATTTAGTACAATATCGTACATTTTCTGCTGAAAATATACCATTTGATTCGTACAGGGCCTGTACGTGTTCTCATGACAGGTCTGAATACAGCGAACAGCAACAGCTTATTGAAAAAGTAAAACAGCCGGTGTTTCTTTATAATGCATTTGGAATCCATCCTCAGAATCCCGTTGCTGCCAATCTGCCGTTCCTTGAAGCTTTGCTTAGAAAAAACGAGCTTGATGCAATAGGCGAAGCGGGATTTGACCTTTTTACGCCGGAGTTCAAAGCGACTATAGAAAGGCAGGAAGTTGTCTGGAGATCGCAGGTTGAACTGGCTGTTCAGTACCAACGGCCGCTTATCATCCATTGCAGAAAATCTCTGGATAGAATTTTCAGAGACAGCAGACTGCTCATGAAATTACCGGGCGTTATATTCCATTCTTTTTCCGGAAGTATCACGGAAGCCGGATCTTTTTTGCGACGGGGAATACCGGCTTTTTTTAGTTTTGGGAAACCGTTGCTTAATGGACATAAAAGGGCGCTCGAATGTGTCCGGTCTTTACCTGCGGAAAGATTGCTTTTTGAAACCGATGCTCCGTTTCAGACGTTAAAGAATGAATCGTTTACGACACCCGGTGATATTTACAGGGTTTATACGACTGCTGCTGCAGTCCGTTTGGAAGCAGGATCGACGTGTGCTACTCTTGAAGAGCTGAAAATCCAGATAGAAAAAAATTTCATTTCAGTTTTTGGAATGTTTCCTGTAAAATCTGCAGAGTTTTTGCATAGGAACGTATAAAATTCTGTATCAGCAGTTCAGGGTTTCCCTTTTGCCGGCCTCGAAGCACATCGCATAAAATACCGGCATCAGATGCAAGCCGTTTAGCACCGATTTGTGCTGCAGCACCTTTAAATAAATGTACATAACGTGACGCGTCAATATTTTTGCCTGAATTAACCAGCGAAATCAACCGCTCTTTCTCAAACGGTTTATCGTTGATAAACGAATTCAGCAGCTCTGTATAAAGTTTTTTATCATTATCGACGAAATCAAGCCCTTCTGCAGTATCAAGCAAAATTTCAGTTTCCATATAAAGAATATAGCTTATTTAATCGCTTTTTGCTATACTAAAACAATGAAGAAATTTATACTATCATTGAGTATTACACTGGCAGCTTCTCTTCTGTTCAGTATCCTGAATTTTTCATTTCGTGCGGATGTTTCTGTTCTGGCCTTCCCGGTGGCTTTGGTTTTTTCCGTTTTTCTTGCCTACTATGCTTTTCCCGTTCTGTTGAAGCGGAATGATATTCGGGCTATTGCCATTGTACGCAAGATGTATCAGTATCTTCCGTTTGTTATGCTTACTGCTTTTGTGCTGCGGCGGGCAGGAAAAGAGGGTACTTCATACGGTTTTGATGTTCTTTCTGTCATTTTGTGGATAATCGTCGCTGTGGGAACTGTTGCGGTTCTTTACTGGCTGAATGAAAAGCGGGTTTATACACTTTGTGACGTATGGGCAAAGGCACATACAAAAACAGAACCTGTTATACGTCACGGTTTCCGGCGTTTTATGTTTGAGATCGTCGACTGGATCGACGCGCTCGTCTGGGC
Organism: Treponema sp.; assembly: GCA_022640795.1. GTDB lineage: Bacteria > Spirochaetota > Spirochaetia > Treponematales > Treponemataceae > Treponema_D. The sequence continues at coordinate 70,888 of JALCCK010000003.1, read as the reverse complement.
CGTTTTTATGGTTCTGCTTATACAGATTTTTGTCGTACAACTTTACCAGATTCCTTCCGAATCGATGGTTCCGGAATTTCTCGTAAAAGACAGGGTTGTTGTTTTTAAAACTCCCAGCGGACCGAAATTCCCACTTTCCGATATAGGAATCCCAAAAATGCGGTCGTATAAACGTGGAGATATTGTTATATTTCGTAATCCACATTATACCATGGATCGCAAATCAGAGGTTAAAACGGTTGTTTCTCAGCTTGTGTATATGCTCACTTTTTCAGTGGTTAACCTGAATCGCGACGCCGTTACCGGACAGCCCAAGGCCGATCCGCTGGTTAAACGCATAACGGGAGAACCGGGAGAACAGCTTATGATGCAGGATGGAACGTTATATTCCCGTACCCGGGAATCATCTGAATTTAAACCGGTCGCGATTGATAATGAGTGGGCCTCCTGGAATTTGAATGATTCACGAAGCGATATAAAAAGAGGTATTCAGTATTATCCTTTGAAGCCGGCGGATTATGATTCAATGATTACCTGTGAAAAAGCACGCCGTGCCCTGAATATAGAAGAAACGAAAACTGAGTGTCGTTCACTTGCTGACAGTTTTACCGCTCTTGCCACCGGCCGTAATTTGAATTCGATACCGGATATTGAAAATCTCCTTACCCCAAAGCAGATGTTTCTTTATTATTTATTGAATAATGACGAATCGAACACCGACAACAATATTTCTGTTACGAAAAGACTCCTTAAAACGGCCGGAGGGGCACAATGGTTTACCGCTTTTATGACTGATTGGATTGGCAGTGTATCTGTTTATACTGATACGAACGGACAGCTTTCCGGAAATCGTCTGGCCGGCGGTGATCTGTACAGTGATGCGAATTTTAAATTGAATCTCATGGTTAAACTGTCTGTCGGGCGGCTTATGGTTCGCAATGCGGAACTTCTCACATCTGGAAAAAGTTCTGTTGAATTAAATAATGATAAACGACGAATAGAAATTCTGACTGCAGTTGAACCTGTTTTTAATTATGTTATGCTGCTTGACCAGCGTAATATGCCGGTATTTCCTGCTAATGATGCAAAGGGTAATCCGCAGTATATCCCCACCGGGCATTATTTTATGATGGGGGACAACCGGTTCAATTCACTCGATATGCGACATTCTGTTTCAAGCCAGCTGACAAAACTTACTCCGCTGGATGATTATTCGGTAACGTATTACTCGAATATGAAGCCGCAGTATGTTCGCAGCTCACTGATACTTGGAACAGCTTTATTCCGTTTTTGGCCTCTTAACCGTATAGGAATTCCGGGGCATACAGGCAAATAATAGTTTCAATCATACAGGCAGAATGTTACTGTCTGTATGATCTCTGTTTACTTTCTTAAATTAGTCCGCGAACAGGCGGATACGCTTTTATAACAGCACGTGAGAGTATATAGCCTCCAATGACTCCAATTCCGGCTTGTACTATGTTTCCCGGAATTCCTGCTGCTGCAGCTCCGAATCCAATACTCATAAAGATTGCTCCCAGTACAAAATATCCGCCTGCTACAATCACAATACAAGCAATCATTGCAATGATAATCCGTATGGCGGATATTTTTTCACCGGAAGTATTTTTTTTCTGTACCGGACTTGCAACAATAAGCGCTGTTATAAGCCCTTCCAAACCGTGAACTATAAGCGATATCGGTGCCCATTGCGGATATCCTGACAGTATGTCAGCCAGACAGGTTCCCAATCCTGCCGTCAGCATTGCGGTCAGCGGAGAGAATGTGAAAGCTATAAAACTTATAGCTAAATCACATAAGTTCAAGTATCCTTTAGTCGGGGTTGGTATTTTTACTATAATTGTAAAAACAACGACGACAGCAGTCATTCCTGCAGTCAGCGCTACTTGTAGTGTTGCATTATCATTTTTTTTCATTCTGTTTTTTCCTTCTCTATTTCTTTGATGCTATGAATAGTACTATGAATACGACACCAAAGGCAATAGTATCACGAAACGGATGGCGGTAGGCCGAAAGATCATGATACTGAGTCCTTTTAACAGCGGAACCGAAACCTCTCGCTTCAAGGCTCATTGCGAGAGCGGGAATATTCCGCAATGTAACGACGAGCGCGCTTGTCAGCGTCGGCAGAATATTTCGTATACGGTTTTTGAGCGTATTCCGTATTTTCGGCATAGTGGCCCGCCTCAGTTTGTGGGAATCGCTGATCTGGTGAAACGAATCGATGATACCGGGGACTGCTGTGAAAACAAGTGAGATTGTAAGACCTGCTTTGTACGGCATTCTGAAGCTTTCCAGGGCCAGTATGATTTCTTCCATCTTTGTTGTTGCAAACAACAGTGAGCAGACGAAGGTGATGGAAAAGAAACGGATATCGAGTAATGCTGTCTGCAGCAGTCCGTCTTTTGTGAGTACAACTGTTGTTCCTAATTTTAGCAGCGGAATGCCATCTCTGTTATATAAAGGAGAAAAGAGCAGCATAATGAACAGCATGGGAAAAACAGTCTTGAATATCTGTATCGTGTTTTTTAATCCCAGAGAATAAATAGAGCAGAAGAACAATATAGTCGCAAAAAGGGCTGCAGAATAAAAGTGAATCGGAAGAAAAACATATATGCAGAAGGACACTGCTGCTGGTATTTTTGTACGCGGATCTATACGATAGAGAATCCCTTTGCCTGCGATAAAGATATCTGTTGTCATACCGATTCCATTATACCGTTTGTAATACGGTATGTTTTGTCTGCTATGTCTTGCGCAAAAAAATCATCATGAGTAATGATGAGAAGTGCTGCTCCCTGCTGACCGAGCTGCTCTGTAATAAAATAGGCATCCTCATAGGACATTGCTCCATCCAGTTCATCAAGAATCAGAAAGGGGCGATCGAGCAGGTAATATACTGCTGCCTGAAGTTTTTTTCGTAATGCAAAACTCATTGTGGCAGGTGTGCTCTGTAATTCAAGTCCGAACAACTCTGCACAGTGTTTTACCCGGAGATAGATTTCGTCTTTCGTATAATTTCCGGAATTTTCCAGTCCCCAGGCAAGCTCGTCGTAAACTGTCGGAAGAAAAATCTGGAAATCCGGATTTTGGAAAAGATATCCTACTTGTGTATTGAGCGTTTCCTGCCGGACTTTTTTTCCATCGAGCTCTATCCGTCCCGTATCACAGGTATCAAGACCACACAGAATTCTGCTGAAGGTTGATTTTCCGCTCCCGTTGCATCCGAGCAGCCGGATTATTTCTCCTGTCCGGACTGTAAAATGTGAACAGGACAATACAAACGGTGCTTCTGATAAAATATTTTTTCTTCGTTTGGTTTTTCGTAATGAATCGACTGATAGAAGATGATTACCGGCTGTCCGGATTTTCGCCCCCGGTTCTTTTTCTGTCGGAAGCGCACCATGACTGTGATAGTATTCTATAGTTTTATGCGTAAAATCGTTTCTTGCAGTTGCAGCTGTACAATGATGAATTTGTCCGTTTTCAAGTATTACGACTTTCGGCAGGCAGGCGGTAAACTGCGGTAAATACCGGGCACTCAGGACTATTATCGTCTTATCGCTTTCCTGTATCAAGTGCGAAAGTTTTTTTCGCCAGTAGGTATCCAGATCGTCAAACGACTCATCCAAAAGGAGAACCGCGGCGTCGATAGCTGTTGCAACAGCGAGAAGCATCCGCTTCCGTTCACCGCCGGATAGTTCCGAGGGACTTGCCTTCGCAAATTTCCTGAGTCCCCATTGATCAAGAGCTTCCTGTACCCGTTGTACAATCATATCCCGTTTGATTCCCATGGACTCCAGGGGAAAGGCTATTTCATTCTCGACCGTTGATGTTATAACCATTTCTGCAGGATTTTGTGAAATGTAACAGATGTCCTGGATCAGTTGATACGGTTCGAATCCGGAAATATTTTTTCCCTGGATCAGTATTATACCGTTCAGGTATCCGTCAATAAATTTCGGAATAAGATCTGCCACTATTCTGGCTAATGTCGTTTTGCCACTTCCGGGTTTTGCGAGTAACAGTACATGCTCACCTTTACCTACCGTAAAATCAAGAGAACTGAAAACCGGCGGATTATTTTCTCCGGTCCAGTTCTTGTAGATAAAGCAAAGATTTTTTATGGTAAGCGCATTCATAACATACAAGGCAGAAAAAAGTACAGCAGGCGGAACGGACTGCTGCACGGTACATTTTATCTGCCGCAGCAGTTTTTATATTTTTTACCGCTACCGCAGGGGCAGGGATCATTACGGCCAACTTTCGGAGTCGTCCGCCGGACAGTAACGGATTGTCCCTGTGTGTGATTCTGCATGGCCCCGTGGGCGGCCGTGTGTTTTGCCTGGGTACCACTAAATGAAGATGCAGCAGTCTTTTCACCGGTATGCCCAAAAGAAGTTTGTGCTTCCTGATGCTGTGCATTCATATTTATCTGACGCCTGCGTTGTTCTTCTGCTTCGGCACTCAACTGTATTCTGACTTTGAATACGCGTGAAATGATTCCGATTCTGATAGAATCCATCATGTCATCAAACATATTGAAGCCGTCTATCTTATATTCCGTAAGCGGATTCTTTGATCCGTAGGAACGGAGATTTACTGCATCCCGGAGCGCTTCAAGTTCTTCCAGCTGATCGAGCCATTTATGGTCGATCGCGATGATATACTGATAGCGGATAAACATATTGAGATTTTCTTTTCCCGCAAGTTCTTCCTTTTCAGTCAGATCATTCTGAAGCGCCGCCGTAATCTTTTCTTTCGTCAGATTTTCCGCCGGCAGCTGTATGCCGAACGTATTGCGGATTTTGTCGAGCAACCGTGTTTCGGCGGTTGCAATGTGATGGCGGGAATCGTCCTCATACTGGTCAAAGTAATCTTCTACCAGATCTTTCGCATTATTCATGACACGGGTAGAAAGATCGTTATCAGCCAGAATCGTATCGCGCTGTTCATAGATAACGCTTCGCTGCTCATTCAGAACGTCGTCATAGTCAAGCAGGTGTTTACGTATTTCAAAGTTCCGTTCTTCGACTTTTTTCTGCGCATTTGCAATTCCTTTGTTAAGCCACGGATGATAAATTGGTTCTCCCGGTTCCATGCCGATACGACTCATCATCTTTTTCATCTTTTCGCCGCCGAACAGCCGCATAAGATCATCGTCCATGGAAATAAAGAATTTACTGCGTCCCGGATCTCCCTGACGACCGGATCGTCCGCGCAACTGATTATCGATTCGGCGGCTTTCATGCCGCTCCGTTCCGATAACGTAAAGCCCTCCGATGTTTTTTACTTCTTCATAATCTTTGAGCCACTTTTCTTTTTCGATTTTGTGCGCTGCTTCAAACTGTTCTTTTGTAGCGTTCGTGCCGGCTTTTTTCTGTGCGCGGAATTCCGGATTCCCTCCGAGTTTTATATCGGTACCACGTCCCGCCATATTGGTCGCAATGGTTACCGCTCCTTTCGCTCCCGCTTCTGCGATAATCATTGCTTCCCGGGCATGATTTTTAGCATTCAGGACTTCGTGCCGGATACCTTTTCTCGTAAGCATTTCCGAAAGGTGTTCCGACTTTTCAACCGAAACGGTACCGACAAGAACAGGCTGTCCCTTTTTGTACGCATCTGCAATTTCCCGGCAGATAGCTTCCCATTTATCGCTTTCGTTCAGATATACTTCATCGTTTTCGTCTTTACGTGCTATCGGTTTGTTCGTTGGAATGGCAACGACATCAAGTTTGTATATTTTATTGAATTCTACTGCTTCAGTTGCGGCTGTACCGGTCATTCCGGAAAGCTTGTCGTACATACGGAAAAAATTCTGGAACGTAATGGTTGCCATCGTTCTGTTTCTCTGGGCAATCCGTAAATGTTCTTTTGCTTCGATTGCCTGATGCAGCCCGTCTCCGTATCGCCGTCCTTCAAGAATTCGGCCGGTGAATTCATCAACAATCTGGACCTGTCCGTCTTTTACCAGATAATCTACTTCAGCTTTATACAGGCGGTGTGCTCGTACTGCCTGCGTAAAATAATGGACGTATTCAAAATTGCTTTCATCGAAAACCGTACCGGTTATGAGATTATGCTGGTGCAGAATTTCATCGATATGATTCATACCGGCGTCGGTAAATGAAACACGCTTTGACTTTTCGTCGAGTTTGTAGTCGCCTTTAAGCGCTTTTCGTTCTTCAGGCGTCATCTGGACTTCGTCCGGATAAAGTCCGGTTACCGGATCTTTTTCTACTTCGGTAAGCTGATCAACGTATTTATCGACTTCATGGTACTTAAAGGTATCGTCTTCACCTTTCCCGCTGATAATAAGCGGTGTTCGTGCCTCATCGATAAGTATGGAGTCTATTTCGTCTATTATGCAGTAGTTAAAACCTCTCTGCACTTTTTTAGACAGATCAATCTGCATATTATCACGCAGATAGTCGAATCCGAATTCATTGTTTGTCCCGTACGTGATATCACACGCATAAGCGTCCTTTCGTGCATCGTTATCCATGTTAGAAAGAATTGTCCCAACGGTTTGACCCATATATGCATAAACCGGGCGCATCCAGTTTGCATCCCGCTCTGCAAGATAATCGTTGACAGTAACTATATGAACACCTTTATCAGAAAGACTGTTCAGATATGCAGATGCGACGCACATAAGCGTCTTTCCTTCACCGGTTTTCATTTCTGTTATGCGTCCGGAATTGAGAACTAAGGACCCCATTATTTGAACATCAAAGGCTCTTTCTCCCAGTACCCGTTTTGCAGCTTCTCTGGCAAGCGAAAACGCTTCAGGAACAAGTTCATCCAGTTTTGTTCCGTCTTTTATACGTTGTTTTAATAGTGCCGTCTGTTTCGGGAAATCTTCAGCCGTAAGGGACGCAGCCCAGCTTTCTTTTGCATTTACTTTTGCAAGAATGGGTCTGAGTGCTTTTACATCTCGGTCATTCTGAGAACCGAACAGAAAAGTCATCACTTTATCTATCATAGTACATAAAATATACGATAATTTACAATTATAGTAAAGATAATTGACAATCGGGAACTGAAACTTTATTCTATGATTATATGATAAAAAATAAAGTTGTATGTTTATCCGTACTTACTGCTGCGTTTGCTCTTGTTTCCTGTTCCCGGAATAAAGGAATCAGTTCCATAGATACGCAGGAATTATTCAAGCTTTCATACGGAAATCTTGAAAAACAGCTTAATCTTTTTGATCTTTCCAATTCCGGCCAGATAAATACTTCGCTGGCTATGAATGATGGTTTTTTTTATATTTCTAACGGTGAGGCCGGTAAAATCCTCGAGTTGAATTCATATGGGGATCTTCTGTCCTTATATTATAACAAGACAAAAAGTGTGAAACCTGATTTTGCATCTTCAGCGGACGTAAAGAACAGCACCCGTAAGGCCGTGGAATATCCGTTTAATTTACCGGGTGCTATCTCTGTCGATGACGGGCAAAACCTTTACGTAGCAGATACCTTGCCTCGTGAACGGCAGGAACAGGACAAAGATCAGAATCTGCTTTTATCACAGGTTGTTCTGCGCTTCTCCAGTGACGGTAAATTTATCGATTATCTTGGACAGCAGGGGCCCAGCGGCTCTCCTTTTCCTTATATAAAGAATCTCTATACAGTAAAAGGCGGAGAGCTTATTGTTGAATGTGTGACAAATAAGGGCCTTGTTGTGTACTGGTTTGCTGCAAATGGATATCTTCTGTATACTATTCCCATAGATTCCAATTCTGTTCCCAATCCGTATAAAGATAAAGCCCAGAACGATATGTTTATTTCTGTCGATGGCGTTATTCCCGACTATAGCGATAAAATGCTTTACCTTATGGCGGATTATTATACGACGACGATAGACAGTGCTTCAAAGGTTCAGTCAGGAATTGATTATACCGGTACAATGCTGTATCCGCTTGATATAAAAACGGGAACATATGGAAATCCTTTATCCGTGCCTCCGTACCAGGATACAGAAACAGACGGATTTAGTAAGCTGACCTATAATATTCCGTATGATTTTCTCGGAGTGACGGATTCCGGCTGGCTTTTTTTTATTATAGCTACGAACGATGGATTTACGATTCAAATGGTTCAGGGAAACGGGCAAAAAATCTTAAAGCGAACCATTGCACTTGATCCTGATAAATTATTGTATTATACATTCTCACTTTCTTCAAATGGGATTCTGACGGGTCTTTTTGTCCGTCGGGATGATGCCCGTGTCGATTGGTGGAGAACTGATTCCCTGATTGCAGAACTTGTTAAACGTTAATAGAGGAAAGCAATGACCTTTGGTGACGATTCTAATGAAGGATACCCGGACGGTGAAGAACCGCTTCACTATTATTATAATAGAGAAGAACGCTTGGCACATGCTCCGAAAATAGTGAAAGACTATTACAACGGGGCAGGGCCGAAAGTGACGAGGGGACTTTTTAAAAATCTTGTTTCAACCAGATCCGACAGATTTATACTAGGCACACTGGTGGCTTGTCTGGTTCTTGTGCTTTTTTTATCATTTTTCGGTAATAAATCATACAGAGCCGTAATCGGTGGAGTGACTGCTGAACTGTCTGCATTTTCGTATGACGATATGGTATATGTGAGTATTCATTTTTCACCATCTTCAAAGGTTCCTGCAGCTGTCGTTTCTGTCGAGGCTGTCGTTTCTGCTCTTGATACCGATAATCAGATAACAGCAAAAAAAACGATGACCGGAAAATATGATGGAAAAGAAGATTTTATAAGGACAAAATTTTCTGATTATGATATAATAAACATATCGGCTGTTGTTTCTATTGCCGGAGAATCCAAGACGTTAAAGTCGACGATTGAGAAACGCTGAATTTTCAGGAAGGATAAAAAATCTATGTTGCAATTCTATTTTTTGTCAATACTGCTGAATCTTCTGTGCGGTCTTTCTTTGTTATACGGCGAAGATTTTACGCCGGAAGCGCTCAGACTGCATCGAAAGTCGGAAAATCCTGTAGTGGAAAAGGTTGATAAAGGTTCGGTTAAATCTCTATTCAAGAACAGCCGTGTATTTAGTGATAAATCATTCAGACTGGTGCTCGGGGTTCTTTCGTGTCTGACAGGATTAATGAAACTTCTGTCGGTGATTCGAAACGATGTGCCGGTTGTGGGAGATCTTATTCCTGCCTTAGCCGGACTTATCGGCGGAAGCTGTTTATTAATAGAATATTATCTTATGTCAGCTACCGTTGAAACAGCTCTTCCTTCATGGATAAAAAAGATTTTTATTGATAACCGTAAAAATATAGGAATAATTTGTATCGTTGCTGCGGTTCTTCATTTCATATTTCCGACGGTGCTTTTTTTATAAATAAATTACAGGATAAAATAGTGATGCGGCATTCGATAGCATGCATAGCGTATGAAGAAGGAAAAATACTGATAGCTCATAGAAATCCTGTGGGCGATATGGGCGGCCGGTGGGAATTCCCTGGTGGAAAAGTTGAAAAGGGCGAAACTGATGAACAGTCTATAATCCGGGAGTTTAATGAGGAATTCGGAGTAACCGTTGCAGTTGGCGGACTGATTGCAAAAGGCAGTTTTATTCATTCCGGAGAATCTTCAACGCTTCATGCCTACCTGATAAAAGTTCCTCATAAAGGGAGCTCTATACCGTACAGGCTTACGGAGCATTCCGAGTATAAATGGATTTCTCCTGAAGATATTCCTGCTCTCAATTTTGTGGATTCCGATATGTCTATTTATCCGCTGGTTATGGAAAAACTTGGTATTTCCAGTGATGCGGAACAGCAATGAAGGCTTTTCCTTTTTTCTTACTACTGCTTGCTGTCCTGTCTTTACCGGGTTGTTTTTTGAAACCTCATGAAGAGACGGTACATTTTGATACTGCGAATCCTCTGTCGCTTGCACCTGATATAGAATGGGTTGCCATTACGGAGCCGTATGTCGGGTTTCATTCGATGCCGGACTGGAGCTCTGCCGTATCGGAATACTGTAGAAGGGGCGACGTTTTCCAAATAGAAGGGAAAAAATTGACTGAAACCGGGAAAGGGCAGGTCTGGTGGTATCTGTTTGATGCAGGCTGGCTGCCGCAATCAGCGGTCGCTGTATACAGTAATAGGTTTAAGGCGCTTACGGCAGCTTCACAGCTTGTAAAATAGAAAATACCAGGAGTTAACCCAGAATCTTCCTGACAGCTTCGTCAACGGAGATGTTTTCTGACATTTCCCGGGTCAGAAGTTTTTTTAGCGTCAGCCTGTTGTTACCGGTCTGCTCTTTTTTCACAAATATTCCCCACGGAATTCCTTTGGCCTCCGTGACCTTATACTGCTGATTCATTTTTCGTGTGTCCGGAAATACTTCCACAGCGACACCTTTTGCACGAAGTTGCGCTGCAAGTTTCTGATAATGAATAGTGAGCTCCTCATCCTGACAGAAAATTTCAGCATCAAGATAGCTGCCTTTTTGTGAAGTAATCCCTAGCTGAGTAAGCCCCGCGATAAGTCGATCCAGACCGATCGAAGCTCCGACTCCCGGAACTTTCTCTTTCATATAAAGACCTGCCAGATTATCGTACCGGCCACCTGAACAGACGGAACCGATAGACGGAAGCTTGTTTAAAAAGGTTTCATATACGATACCGGTATAGTAGTCAAGTCCGCGCGTTATGGACGGATCAAGTATGAACGTCTCAGCTATTCCTGCTGCTTTCATCATTTCATAAATTGACTTCATGCGCCGGGTATCTTCTGCTTCTCCGCCCGCCATTTCTTCGATGAGAGCCAGCGTTTCCTCAAAGTTTTTTCCGCCTGCTGTGTATGAAAGAATGCTGCCTGCAAGTTTTTCAGAACCGGAAATATCCGCAAGTTCTTTTACGACTGCTTCCTTTCCGACCTTCGAGAGTTTATCGACGATTCGTAAGATATCGTCGCTTTTGTCAAGCAACCCTATTTTTTCAAGAAATCTGTTAAAAATACCGCGATGGTTTATCCTTATAGTAATATCAGCTACACCAATAGTTTCCAGGGCCGTTTTCATAAGATTCAGAATTTCAAAATCGCTTGCAGCACTGTCGGACCCGACTGTATCAAAGTCGCACTGAACGAATTCCCGATACCGCCCGGCCTGTGGTTTTTCTCCTCTCCAGACTTTCGATATATGATAGCGTTTAAATGGAAAATAAAGTTCATCTTTGTGTTCTGCTGTGAAACGGGCAAACGGTACGGTAAGATCAAAACGCAAGGCAACATCCCGTCCTCCATTATCTTCAAAACGGAATACCTGTTTTTCTGTTTCTCCGTTACTTTTTCTCAAAAGAATATCGGTATATTCAAGGACCGGCGTATCTATAGGAACGAACCCAAACGAACGGTAAACGTTTGTAAGTTTTTCTATAAGGTCTGCACGTTCTATTTCAGCTGCCGGCAAAAAATCACGGAATCCTTTAAGGACTCTGGGTTGTATGAGATTATTCATGTTTGTATAATACCTTCATAAGGAGAAAATTTCAATTGCTGTTAGCCATAGATATAGGAAACACTAATATAGTGACGGCCCTCTTTGAGGGTGATGATCTGAAGCAGGAATGGAGAATTCATACAGATGCGAACAGAACGGGCGATGAATATTTTTCAATATTACTTTCACTTTTCCGCGACTCCCATATCAGGGCCGAGAATATATCGTGCAGTGCTTTGAGTTCCGTCGTTCCGGCGCTGATAGGTCCTTTCGTCAGTGTTTCGGAAAAACTGACCGGTAAAAAACCGCTTGTTGTTTCTCCAAAAATATATGATAAACTTCCGGTAAAGATTCCTTCCTCTGCCGTACATGAAATCGGAACTGATCTTCTGTGTAATGCAGTCGAAGCATGGAGCCGTTTCAAAAGTGCCTGTATCGTTGTCGATTTCGGAACAGCGCTTACTTTTACGACAGTGGATGATTCCGGAACGATTGCCGGAATATCTATTACTCCGGGGCTGGGGACAGCGCTGCATTCTCTTTTTTCAAATACAGCCCAGCTTCCTTCCGTACCGCTTGTAGCTCCTCCCTCCAGTCTTGGAAAAAATACCGCTCATGCCATTCAGTCGGGAATCGTTTTGGGGTATAAGTGGCTTGTTGAAGGACTCATCACGCAGATAAAGCATGATTTGGTAAAGGAGACCGGTGCGGTATATAACAATATTCATGTTATTGCAACCGGTGGCCTTAACAGCGTATTGCAACCAATAACGGATGTCTTTGAAATAGTGGACAAAACCCTGACGTTGCACGGACTTCTGAAAGTTGCCGAATATTCCGGATGTGCGAACTGATTTTTTTTAATAAATCTTTTTGTTGACGAAATTCCTCAATACTGGGCCAAAAGAAGCAGCGACATATCGTCTTTCTGCATGACAGGACCTTTAAAGTCAAACAGCTTTTCATAGATTTCTATTTTAGTTTTTTTTAAATTGTATTTTCCTTTATCATTGTTTTCATTTAAACTGACGGCCAGCTGATTTAGATCAAAAACGATTCCATCCTTATTATTCTGTTCCGATATTCCATCTGTCACCAGTATCAGAACTTCTCCCGGTTCAAGCTGTACAGATTTCAATTTTATCTTTACATCATCAATGACGCCGACCGGCATGTTTGCAGCTGTCGTATCCGTCCCGACGGTCATTAGTTGCTGCTTCTGACTGTCTTTCTGTTCCGAATAGTGATATAACATTCCGTGCCCCATGTCCGCAAAAGCACAGATTCTTTTGTTCTCATTGTAAAGTGCAAAGATGCCGGTCAGATATTTTTCGAGAGAGAATGTATTTACTATCAGACTGTTCAATTGTGAAATTATTTTTTCTAATGGGAATGAAAAGTCGGCGGTCTCAAAAAAACCTGCAAGAACTGCTGTAATAATAGCCGCTGAAATTCCCTTTCCTGAGATATCGCAAAATGCAAAAAACCAGTTGCCTTGCCCGAATTGTTTTACGAAGTAGTAGTCTCCGCCAACACTCTGCGCCATTTTTGCTGCACAGACTATTTCGCATTTTTTGCCTTTAAAATAGCTGTACGGCGGAACTATTCTGTTCTGAATCGTATGAGCTGTATCAGCATCTTGTTTTTGCTGTCTGGCTATATATAACAGAGCGGTTTTTGAAGAAAAAATCCCAACATATTTGCGATCACTGTCGACAGAACAGTAATAATGAATATGTTCACTATTTATATCATCATTGATATGTTCTTCCATTTCACCCACTTGCATTTCAGTACTGAAGCTTCTTACCGGTTCCGAAACTTCACCTATTTTGTGCCGGAAAAGCAGCGCCCGACCGTATGGTTTGCCGAGCAGGGTAAAGAGATGCCTGCTCACGATGATACCCTGTACTTCATGATTTAGATTGAGTACGGCAGCTGCAGCTATTTTTTCATCAGTCAGATCTTTTGCAACTGCAGGAATAGATTCGTCGGTGAAAACATATGCCCGTATTTCACAGATAATAGCCAGTTCGCTTTCATTTTTTTTCGGTTTTATGTATTTAAGCATCTGATATCCTTCTTTGAATTCAATAAACTGCGGCGAATTCTTTTTTTACCCCGATACAGTTACCGGATGAAGAAAAAACTATGCCGCCATCCCAGTATTCTACTGCACCGAAGAGCGATATACCGCCGGATCCTCCGTTTTTTGCCTGTGCTACCATCATGGGGCGGTACCCGATATAATTTTCCATTTCACGAAAATTTCTGGTTCTGATACATTCATCTCTTTTGAGATTCCATTGATTCCACCGTTCAATATCGCGAAATCCGGTTCCCTGGTCCTGAACAATAAGGCGGAAAATAGTTGCTGTAAACCCATACCAGACCTTAATCAGCAGCGTTTCATTCCAATGATTGCCATGTTCTGCTGCATTCAGCAGAAGCTCTGTTACCTGTTGTGTCAGTAGTGCCGTTTCTTTACAGTCTATGGGGATTGTCTGTAGAATTTTCAGAGTATAGAATTTTATCTGATTTCTGGAAGTCTGGAATTCTTTATACTGAAGGCCTGTTACATCCAGAAGGTCACTGTCATCTTCTATTTTTAACAGTTTTGTTTTATCCATATTTTTGACCTCTTTTTATTTGTTTAAAACTGGCTGCTTTGCATACGATTGGAAAAAACTAGCTGAATTTTATTACCTGAAGACTTCTGTCATCAAAATTTTCTTCTGTTATACAGTATTCATCTATCATTGCTCCCAGGCGTGCAGAGAGCGTTTTTGCACTCATGGTACTGCTGTTTAGAAGTTCACTTCGTATGTTTTCACTGCCGAGAATTCCGCCGTTTTTCTTTTGTGCGGACGTGACACCGTCCGTAAAAGTACATAGAATATCACCGGAATCAATAGTAAATTGTGATGTGTGTATTTTCGTATCTGTTCCATAGCCGATAGCGTCTCCAAAATATAATTGGGATACTTTTTGATCGTCATGTGTAAATTTCAGAACAACACAATCTCCTGCACCGGCAATTTCTATTTTTCTGCTTTCTGCAGAATACCGGACCACCAGAACAGACAGATAGCAGTCGTTCATTTTGTCGAGAAGCAGCTGTTGTAGCCGCTTGATTATTTCAGACGGTTCTGCATTTCTTTTTACGAGAATCGAAGCTACCGTATCGGCCATCATAAGAATGTACAATCTGTTGTTGGGATTTGTTGTAACCGTACATAAAAAAGAGTACCATATCTTTGCTGAATTTTTATAGAGATTCGAGAAATCGCAACCTGAAACAGTATTGTAACAGTGCCAGTCCGAATACCACGATTCGTGTATCTGCCGTGTCCGGAGCACATCGCGAGCCTTCTCGATGAAATCTATTTTTGTTTTTCTGACAATATTCTGAAAACGTTTTTCTGTATTTATAAGACGTTCAAGTTCTCCGGAATAGCTGTCCAGCAGATATCCCGCCGATCTTTCGAATGGTTTTATAAATTCTTTTTCACCTCCGACAACGATGATTGCAAATAAATTATTTGCGTTATAAACGGGGAACAGTATAAATCTTTTCCAGTTTTCGTTGAGAGGATTGTCGTACCGGGATTTTCCTGAAATCGGTTTCCGGGAACTGCCTATATATTGTTTAAGTTCTTCTATTCCGCACGGTTCTTCTTCCGGTGATAAATCCGTCGTCAGATTTGATGAGCCATCTCTATGGTAATAAATACAGATTTTACATTCCGGAAACAGTTCCTCGAGACATGCACTAACTCCGCCGATAAAACGTTCTGTCGTAAACCCTTTGCTGCTGATATCAGCTGAATAGTCATTAAATTTTATTAAAACGGTAAAAAATCGCTTCTCATGTTTGTAATCCATATTTTAATACTATGGATAAATAAGTTGTACTTTTGTTTTATCTGTATTAAAAATTTATTAAATACAGCCGGACACTACCGGTCCCTGCAGATAATATCAGTCCATTGTACGCCACTGCCGTTTTTAACGTTATTTTGAAGTCGGGCTCCGATTACAAATTCAAGATATTCAGGGCCTATGCCCGGAGTAAGTATTTTTTCAGTTCTCAGTACGGCTATATCACCGGTTTTGAGCGTTTCACCTTTTTTCATGGTATGCAGAAAATGCAACGATCTGTTCGTTCGGCCATAATTTTGTTTTTCAGAGGGTGCAAGTTTTTTTATACCAGTTCCCAGTACTTTTTGTACTTTTTCTTCTCCATATTGAGCGGAAATCTGTTGTATGATTTTTTCCGCCCCCAGTTCAGTTCCATAATGCCGCAGCATTGCCTCTGCCTGATGAATATCGTGGGTCATAAGTGCAAATTGTTCCGGTTCCAGCGCGACAGGATCATCCAGCCCGTCTGTTTTTCGACAGAGAGTTATATGCTTTTCTGTTATTGTACTTCCCTGCGAAACCGCAAGTGACGGTACAAGTACCGGGTCCATACTGTGATCACTGATCCCTGTTTTTATTCCGAATATTTTTGCCAATGTTTTGACAAGTCGTACATTGTACTCTTCTTCGGGGGCCGGGTAACTTGTTATACAGTGGAGCAGGGTTGGCTCAGATTCCGGCATATACAGAATCTCGAGCGCGCGCTCTATATCCGCGAGTTTAGAGATTCCACTTGAGAGTATGACGGGAACAGGTTTGCATCCATTGTGCAGACAGCTGTGTCTGGCTTCATTCAGGGCGGATAGTAGCTGGAAATGGTTTAATTCCGGAGATGCAATTTTAATGGCATCAGGTTCGATTTTTATGAGTTCAGAAAGACTTTTGAGGCCGAATGGCGAACACATAAATAGAACATTCTTTTTATGTGCAAAATTTTTCATATGCGAAAAAAAAGCCGGTTCCACTTCGAGGGATTTAAATCGATCATATAGTTTTACGGGTCCACCGGGGAGTTGTACTTTTCCTGTTTCCGGATGGAGAATTTCATCGGCATACACCCATTGGAATTTTACTGCATCGCATCCTGCTTCTGCAGCAGCAGTAATGAGATCTTCGGCCTTTTTAAGTGAACCGCCATGTGCAGTTCCAATTTCCGCTATAATCATGTTTCCAGTATACTGCATCTCTACAGTTTTTGCATCAGGAGAATTTTGTAAAAATTTCCGGGGCTCAGCCTAAAATTTGTTTTAACTTTTCCTTATATTCTTTCTTCTGCGTAAGCCCGGGTAAACAGCTTCACATTGTTGACCTTTATTATGGTATTGTGGTATTATAAAACTTGTAATTTGTTTTTTCTTAAGGAGTTCCCATGTCAGGACATAGTAAATGGTCAACCATAAAACACGCAAAGGGTATTGCTGATGCAAAACGCGGTCAGATGTTCACAAAATTCATTAAAGAAATATCCATTGCGGCGCGTATGGGCGGCGGTGATATCAATTCGAACCCGCGTCTCCGCACAGCCGTTTTGAAGGCTCGTGCTTCAAGCATGCCAAAAGATAACATTGAACGTGCAATCAAAAAAGGTACTGGTGAATTAGGTGCGAAAGCTTATGAAGAATTGGTTTATGAAGGATATGCTGCAGGTGGTGTTGCTGTTCTCGTTGAGGTTCTTACTGATAATAAGAATCGTGCAGCGGCAGATGTACGCAATATTTTTTCTAAAACAGGCGGAAACCTTGGAGTTACCGGATCTGTAAGCCGTATGTTCAATCGGAAGGGCATCATTGAATATGATGCTGATAAAGTTTCGGAAGATGATATTATGGAACCGGCTCTTGAAGCAGGAGCAGAGGATATTACCAATGAAGACGGCGTTATAACGGTAACAACAGATCCTTCCGGTTTCGATGGAGTTCTTGAGGCTCTACAGGATAAAGGTTTCGAATCCATATCGGCTGAAGTAGCGATGGTTCCGGAAGCGTATGTGCCGGTTGATGCTGCTACTGCGGAAAAAGTTCAGAAATTACTGGACCGACTTGAAGAAAATGATGATGTACAGCACGTTTATTCCACGGTTGAATATCCGGACGATTTTGATCCTGATAGTGAATAAAGAAAATTTCTGTGCGGAAAAACAAAGCCACAGACCGTATTACGGCTGTGGTTTTTTATTTATCTGCCGATAAAATAATGCATGCAAAATAATTTTGAACCGCTTCCCGGTACAAGCAGAATTACAAATGATAAAACATCCGGCGATCAGTATGGAGTCCCTGTCCGCAGAGTGCTGGGAATAGATCCCGGTCTTGCTTCTACGGGTTTTGGTATTATTGATTTCTCCAGTAACAGGTATCGTATGGTAGCCTATGGTGTTATTTCAACGAAACCTCATACACCGCACAAAGACCGGCTGCTTAAAATCTATAATAAACTTTCCGATATTATCATGAAATATCATCCGCAGGAAGCTGCTATGGAAACGCTTTTTTTTGCACGAAACGTTACCAGTGCGCTTTCCGTAGCTGAATCGAGGGGTGTCGTTACGCTCTGCCTTGCCCAGCACTGCATTGTATTTGGAGAATATTCTCCGAATCAGATAAAGCAGGCGGTTTCAGGTAGTTGCATCGCAGATAAAACTGTTGTTGAAAAATATGTAAAAATACTTTTGGGCCTTGAAACGGAACCTAAACCTGATCATGCAGCGGATGCACTTGCTGCTGCAATCACGCAGATTCACAGTTATACGCCGGGAATTCCGGGCAACTGCCTGTAATCTATTTTCCGGACAGAACTGGACAGAGTTTTTTTGTGATATGGTATATTACTGTTGTTTCTGATATACTGATTCTATGTTTAACAGTCTGACAGGAACGATTACAGGAAAATATCCCAATACTGTCTATATCGATACGTACGGCATAGAATGGGATATCTATGTTCCGGACAGTGCTCTTGAAAAACTACCGCCTGTCGGTCAGGTGGGAAAAGTGTATACGTGGCTTAATCACACTGATAAGTTGATGCAGTTATATGGTTTTGCGACAAAAGAAGAACGTGCTCTGTTTTTTGATTTGCTGAAAGTTGACGGAATAGGTGCAAAAGGCGCTATTAGAATATTGAGTAATATCTCCGGTCCCCAATTGCTGGATGCGCTTGATTCCGGAAATATTGCAGAACTAGAGAGAATTCCCGGACTTGGGAAAAAAACGGCGGCAAAAATGATGCTTGCATTGAAAGGTAAATTGACACTTGAAGAAGCAACTGCAGATCATTCCGGTACTGCCGGGTCGTTAAATCCATTCGGAGATGTCATCGCATCTCTTGCAAATATGGGATATGATAAGAAGGACTGCGGCCTGACAATAGACAGATTATATAGAGAACTTTCGGCGGACAGCAGTTTTAATGAAAAATCGAAGGCAGATAAAGAAGATCTGTTGTTCCGTCGTGCCTTGGTGGAACTTGTTCAATGAGTGACAGAGACGACGCTATAGTAAGGCCAGATGTTCCGAATTCCGCTGATGATCAGGAGCTGACACTCCGGCCGCAGCTGCTTAATGAATTTTTGGGACAGGAAGGTGTTAAAAAGAATCTTTCCGTTTTTATAGAGGCAGCACGCAGCAGAAAAGAACCTCTGGATCATTTGTTTCTTATCGGGCCTCCCGGCCTCGGAAAAACAACGCTTGCACAGATAACGGCTCATGAGCTTGGAGCAGATTTTAAAGTTACCAGTGCTCCGGCTCTGGATAAACCGAAAGATCTTGCGGGGATACTTTCAACGATTACTCCACGGACGGTATTTTTTATTGATGAAATTCATCGTTTAAAACCTGCTATAGAAGAAATGTTATATATCGCTATGGAGGATTTTGAACTTGACTGGGTTATCGGACAGGGGGCGGCTGCCCGTACTGTTCGGATCCCGATTCCAAAATTTACGCTTGTGGGAGCGACAACGAGAGCCGGCATGGTTTCCAGTCCGTTGATCAGCAGATTTGGAATTATTCAACGGTTTAATTTTTATACACCGGAAGAGCTTTCGTGTATTATCCGGCGTTCCGCCCGTATCCTTTCGGTCGAAATAGATGACGATGCTGCACTGCTCATGGCTCAATGTTCCCGTGGAACACCACGTGTAGCCAATCGTGTTCTTCGGAGGATGAGAGATTTTGCGCAGGTATTCGGCCATGGTAAAATTACGAAACAGATAACTGTCGACGGACTTAAAAAACTGGAAATAGATTCTCTCGGACTTGAAAACTACGACAGGCAGATCCTGCTTTCCATCATAAATAATTTTGGCGGCGGCCCTGTCGGAGCTGAAACGCTTGCGATTTCGATTGGAGAATCTATAGACACGCTGGAAGATTACTATGAACCCTATTTAATTCAGTGCGGTCTTTTGCAGCGGACTCCACGCGGACGCATAGTAACAGAAAAAGCATATTATCATTTAGGAATAAAGGGAAATAAAAAAAATGCTCAGGAAAGACTTCTATTTTGATTTACCACAGGATCTTATAGCCCAGTATCCTTCCGGAATACGAGGTGAGGATAAACTTATGGAACTGGGACGGTTCGACGGTCACGTTTCGCATCATCTGATGCATGAATTGCCGGATCTTATAAGTTCCGATACGCTTATGATTTTTAACAATTCAAAGGTTCGTAAAGCGCGGGTGTACGGTATAAAAGAGACAACCGGTCGGGAACAGGAATTTATGTTTCTGAACCAGACAGATACGAGCGGCACTGCCTGGAATACGATGGTTAAATCTGCAAAAAAACAAAAACCGGGAATGCGATACAAATTTCAGGATGGATTGATAGGAACTATTATAGAAAATCCGCAGAATGAAGGTACAGAATTCAGAACATTGAAATTTGAATCAGTGATAGATGAATCATGGTTCGAAAAAAATGGGCACATCCCGCTTCCTCCGTATATCAAACGAGAAGATACCGAAGCGGACAGTGAACGGTATCAGACTGTTTATGCAAAAGAGACGGGAAGCGCTGCCTGTCCGACTGCAGGACTTCACTTCACAAATGAAATGCTTGAACAACTTAAAAATAAAGGTATAGATCTTGACTGGGTCACTTTGCATGTCGGACTTGGTACTTTTTTGCCGGTGCGGGAAGACAAGATAGAAGATCACAAAATGCATGAAGAGGTTTTTACGGTTTCTTCTGAAACGGCGAGGAAAGTAAACGAAGCAAAAGAAAAAAGCCGTCCGATTCTTGCAGTGGGCACAACTTCTGTAAGAACTCTGGAATCTGCATGTGATGAACACGGTCTTGTCGTTGCAGGAACTCAAAAAACACATATATTTATGTATCCCGGATTTAAATTCAGAATTGTTGATCAGATGTTCACGAATTTCCACACGCCTGAATCGACCTTGATTATGCTGGTAAGTGCATTTGCCGGAAGAGAATCTATTCTTGATGCATATAGAACTGCTGTCGCCAAACGATACCGTTTTTTTTCATACGGCGACGCCATGCTGATAAAATAGTAATCAGGTAAGCTGCTCCAGCGAATAATGTACAAGGTTCAGAAACTGCTGCTTCAGAATTGGCGGACTTGACTTTTCCGGAGCGGCAGTTTCAAATTGCCGTGCAGCATCGGCGACGAGGCTGTCTATATTTTTTTCGGACAACGGAAGCCGTGTACCGATGATGCTGTTTTCAAGTTCCTTGCTTCTGAACGTCACTGTGCCTGCAAAAGCTATTCGCAGATTGGTCAGCGTATTTTTTTGTGTATTTGCAAGAAAAGCAAACGAAGCAGAGTTTTCTGTAATAACATGGGCAGGACCGAATCTTCGGAATACTGCAACATCCCATTCTTCAATCGGAATCCTGATTCGTATAAGCATACTATTACGGGGCACTCCTGAAAAGCTTGTTATAGGGATGTAGTACGCTTCATATTCATTATGTAATTCAAGTCGTGCATCTAACGCGAGCATCGGTGCATAGAGTGTTAATTTAGGACCATCTTTGCAAATGTTTCCACCGATTGTGGCTATATTACGTATATGTGAATTCGAAATGCCTGCGGCTGCGTTGTAAAGTATTGACGGAAGTTTATTTTTTCCGACTTCAAGTAATCTGGAAAGCGTTACCGCCGGTCCCAAATCCATGTACCGTTCCCGTTTGTCGATTAATTGCAGTTCCTTTATACCTCTGATTGACAATGATTTTTCCGGAAGTGTCATGATACCGGTACAGCCGCCGACAATACGGAGTCCCGGTATTGTTTTCAACTGGTACAGCACATCGGAAATCGTATTGGCAAAAAAGATATCGTGTTCACTTTCTTGCATCTTTTTTTACCCTCAGACGCGAATTTCTAAACGAGCGGGCATAAAGTATCCCGTTTATGAGTGTGTCCGAATCAACACAGCATGGCGAAAGATGTGCCACTTCCTGCAGCAGAGCTGTTCTCTCCGGTAGTTGTTTCGCCGTGATAATACTCCACGCTGTAAAAATCTTTCCGGCATCGCAATGTCCGCAGAGTTTAATAGCGGCCTTCTCAAAGCCTTTCATAATATCCTCGTAGTCATCCGTCGTTTTGAAATATTCAAGTGTAACAATATATGAATTCCGCACAATAGCCACCGGTATTTTGCAGCTTGGTACCGGTTTCCCATCAATAAGAACGGTACATGCTCCGCATTTTCCTTCCATACATCCTTCTTTTACCGAAATCATCCCATATCGTCTGAGTACGGTAACTAAAAGTTCGTTGGGAAAAGCGTCCAGTACGGTCTTTTTTGAATTCAACTGTAATGGAATTTTCATTTTTTCTCCTTTTCCGATTCAGTCGCGTTGAGCTTGATTCGTTCCATATTATATAAAGAATCCGTCTTTATCGGTAAAGAATTTACTGTAACAGAACATGCTTGTGAAACGGCTGCGGCAAATGCAGCCGGAATTATATTATAAACCAGGCCGTCTATTTGACGGGGATCGGCAGTTGACTGTAGAAATGAAATATTTATATTATCGCACGAAAGGATTGTATCTGATATAAGTTCAGAGAGTACCTGCTGGATATTTTTTCTGATTGTCTGTTTCGCCGCAGCTACGGAAAGAATTTCACCGCAGTCAATGGTGATCCATATTCCTCTGATCGTCACCGTATAGACTGCTGCATCAAATTCTACTTCAACCGCAGCGGCTGCTCCTGCAGTCGTATAAAATGGTTCTCCTGAAAACGACTCCTGATCCCATTTTTTTTTCTGTGCTGAGGTTATACCTTTTTTTACCGTTATCGGCAGCGGAGATCTGAATCGTTTTCTTTGAATACTTCTGCAGCATTTTTTTATCAGCTGAGTCATAATACTGAGGTTATTGTAAATGTCTTCCGGTAATTGAGGTTCCTGGTTTGCGTCGAATTTACTATTAAGCTTTACAGACTCCGCCGGTATATCAAGTATCCCCGCCGCTATTGATTTCCAGATATTCAATACAGAAGACGACGGAGGAAGAGAATGTATCGTAAGCGTGCCGTCTTTTTCCATGGTAACTTCCATTTTTTGACCGGTATCATATACATGTGAACCAAAGTATCCCGACCCGCTCAGTGTGCACGCAAGTCCGATACCGCGTACCGGACTCGCGGACGGATTCCCCGTAAAATTTATAAGATCTGTGTGCCGGTCAATCCTGTATGAAGTATATTTTCGTCTAAAATCGCTGATAGACGTAAGTCCTTCAAGCGTTTCTTTTAATTTAAGCGCATTAAAGAAGAACGGCATACTGTTGACGAATGAGGAGTTGGAAAATCCGTTAATTTCTCGCAGTTCGACGGGAGAAAGTCCTGTACGATCTGCAACTGCCTGTATTTGACTTTCAAGTGCAAAATAAGCCTGAGCTTCAATCGTATTCATTGTAACAGACGATGGAGCAGTACTGGATACGTATGCTTTTCCGATTATTTCAATATTCGGTATATTATAAATGCCGCAGGATGCAATGACAAGTCTGTCCAGAATTTCTCCGGCAAACGGATTATATGCACCGGCTGCAATGATTATGCGTGTCTGCTGGGCTACGATACGACCTTCTGCTGTAGCAGCGGTTTTGCAGGTAATTGTTACCGGAACCGGTTTTTCGATATATTTTTTCTGTTCTTCTCTTGTCAGACAGATTTTTACAGGTTTACCGGTTTTTACGGCTGCTATTCCCGCCTGGCAGGCAAGAATAGCATTTCCCCATATTCCGGTTGTGTTGCGATTGGAAATTTTTGTCTTTTTCACGACAATATGATTCATATCGATAGAAAGTACCGATGAAAGCGTTTTTCGCAGATGCGGCAACCACTGTGTCGGAGTAAAAACGGTCAGAATGCCGTCATCGAAAAGGCAGATTGCTCCGTTTGTTTCTTCGTATGACTGGTGCTGAATTACATATGACCACGTGTTTTCTACCGTACAGGCGGCGTCTTTAAAAAGCTGCTGAAAGTCTGATTTGTTTCCATTTAATGCTTTTCCTGTGCGGACAATCCTTGATGCTGCCGTTTGAGCTGCTGTCGGTGGTAACAACGGAATATCTTTTCCCTGGTCAGCATCCGTCTTCGTATTTTCACTGATGATCGTTTCCAGTGCCGAATTTACCGTTTCAGTGTCGTACAGTATTTCAAACTTTGAGAGAAGTTCATTAACCTTCTTCTGATCCGGACCGACAAGCATTCCGATAGGTTCGCCCTGATATGAAACATTTCCGCTGCAAAAAATAGAAATAGGAGTATCGAGCATCGAGACAACATCGTTCTCTGGTATATCAGCAGCAGTAAAGAAAAAATATCCCTCCGGTATATTGGGATACGAGATAGACGTTATAGTCCCGCTTCCTGAAGGTGATCTGAGAAGGGCGGCATACAACATACCATCAATTTCCAAATCACTATAAAAGTCCTGAGAAAGTAACAGCCGCAGAATCTTTTTTTTTATACGTGTTTTTCGTGTCCGCAGTGTTTCAGGCATGGTTTTGCTCTCCCGTTTCTTTAACGGCCTGTATGACCCGTAAAACGTCGTTTTCGCTCATACCGGGCCAGAGCGGAAGGGATATGCTCGTTTGATATTTATGTTCAGCGTTCGGAAAATTCTCCGAACGGAATTCCGGATAGGTATTCTTCCAGTATGTAAAATGAAAAAGCGGTATAAAATGAACGGAAATACCGATGCCTTTTTGTTGAAGTTTTTTAGCAAAACTGTCACGGTTAATTTTTAGTTTTTGCGGAATAATTCGTATCATATACAGATGCCATGCATTTCCCACCGAAGTCGGTGGCAGCTCTACAAAATCAAATTTTGCAAAAGCCTCGTTATATATAGCAACAATATTTTTTCTTTTGCGGTATAGTTCCTGAGCTTTTTTCAGCTGAACCCGGCCGATGGCTGCCAGTATATCCGGCAGGTTATATTTGTATCCGGCATCAATAATATCATATTCCCATGAAGCTTTCGGAGACGTATAGCGATCCCATGTTGTTCTGTCCATTCCGTGCATCCGCATGCTGACCATTCTCTTTGCGATTTCAGGGTCCCGCGTACAGACCATTCCTCCTTCGCCTGTAGTGATCGTCTTTGTCGCATAGAATGAGAATACGCCGGCATCACCTATCGTTCCTGCATAGCCGAGATTTGTCGGTGCCGGGAAGGAATGTGCGGCATCTTCTATTATTTTTACACCGTATTTTTTTCCAAGGAAACAGATAGCTTCCATGTTACAGACATTTCCTCCGACATGAACCGGAAGAATAGCCCGTATTTTGTGCTGCCGGTCTTTTTTTAGAATTGCTTCAATATTTTCAGGTGAAATGCTATAACTGTCTTTTTCTATATCAGCAAAACAGACTTCTGCGCCAAGTTTTTGCGCTGTCGCTGCTGTTGAGACAAATGTATACGGGGTCGTTATAACGGCAGTTCCCTCTTTTATACCGCAGGCATCGAGTGCAAGCGTCAAACCGCTTGTATTGCTGTTTACCGCTATGCTGAGTATAGGTGACGTTTCGAGCCCTTCCGCAGTACGTTTTTCTTCTGCTGCAGGAAGTGTAATAAAATTGGAAAATTCTTTTTCAAACGCAAGCGCCTCTTTTCCAGTTGTAAGCCAGTTTGATCTCAGCACGGAAAGAACTGCCTTTTCTTCTGCAGTATCAAGCGAAGGCCGAAAAAAAGGAACACCAGTATTTTCAGCATCAGTCATTTACCGACCCCTTATGGTATTTTTTTTGTAGAAATTTTTTAATGATGGAACAACTTCACCTAGTATTTCTATCATCCGTTCTTTGTTCCTGTAGAGAACCGGATCTTTTTCTTCCTGGTGTGCGGAACCGAGGCAGATTGGTTCAAGCCGGCGGAGGAGGCCGTCAAGATCAAAGGATTTTGGCGTACAATCTGTCAGTTTCAGAATCTTAGGATATTCAGTAGAAGTTGGATTTTCTTCCGGTAACCATAAATGTTCTGCGAGCCGTTCTCCCGGCCGGACTCCGGTAAATTTTATATCAATATCCTTATATGGTTCAAACCCGCTGAATTTTATAATCTGTTCCGCTAATGTCAGAATTTTTATGGGAGTTCCCATATCAAGCAAATATGAGATACCGTTTTTACCAACTCCGCCGGTTTTGAGAACGAGAGAGCAGGCTTCTGGTATCGTCATAAAATATCGTTCCATGCCTTTGTCGGTAACAGTAACAGGACCTCCATTTTTGATCTGTTCCATAAAAAGCGGCAGAATAGATCCCCGGGAACCCAGTACATTTCCGAACCGTACGAACATATATGCCTGCGGCGATTTTGCATGTACTGCTGCCGCAAGAACAAGTTTTTCACAGAGCATTTTTGAAACTCCATAAACGGAAACCGGATTCACTGCTTTATCGGTAGAAATAAGTACAAACCGCCTGACTTTATGACGCAACGCAGCTTCAAGCAGATTTTTTGTTCCAAAGACATTGTTTTCAATTGCTGCGACCGGATTACCTTCCATCATAGGAACATGTTTATAAGCCGCACAATGAAATATAACGTCACATCTTGTCTTTGATATAATATAATCCGTATACGCATGGTCCTTCATGTCTCCGATTATTGGAACAATCGTCGCTTTTTCGCCAACGCCTTCGTTCTGGAGTAATCGGAGTTCTCTGTCTATCTGATAAATTGAATTTTCTCCGTGCCCGAAAAGATATAACCGTTCTGCTCCTCCTGAAAGAAGCTGCCGGCACAGTTCTGAACCTATTGATCCACCTGCACCGGTGATCAGCACCCGTTTTCCCCGGAGATATGAAAGGCTTTCCTTTAGTGAAATAGTCACCGGTGTACGTCCAAGAATATCAAGCGGATCTATTTCTCTGGCCTGTACAAGATGAGCTGATCCTTCAATAACCTGACTGATACTTGGGAGAATTTTTATATGAGAAAATCCGCTTTTGACAAGGACTTCATACACTGTCCTGATTCGTTCCACCGGAGCACTCGGAATTGCAATAATTGCAACGTCACCTGCTCCACACCGCAAAAGAGATGCGGTATTACGTATCGGTCCTATAACCGGCACTCCGTCTATCTGGGTACCGATAACGGATTCATCATCGTCAAGATAGGCTGCTACGCGACCGAATATTTTTTTCCGTTTGATATCACCGGCAATCATCTGTCCGGCAAATCCTGCTCCGATTATATATAAACGCGGTTCGTCTATTTTATTCATGAATGCTGTCCTTTTTCATCATTTCAAATGAAAGATCACAACGAATTTTATTGTTTCCAAAATCCAGTTCTACTTTTGCACGTCGTTTCCTTCGATCGATTTTTATTATGGAACCTTCCATTCCTTTTAACGGTCCAGCGGTAACAACTATTTTATTTTGTTCATTGAAAAAGACTTTTGACGGTCCCGCTATTTCACCGAATACCAGAAAATGCTCAAGTATTTTTAGGTCATGATCATGAAGCGGCCGTATATTCTGGTTACTGTCCAGAAATTTATAGAATCCTTTTACTGATTTCATCAGACAGAACTGGTCATAGGTTAAGGAATCTTCCACCCGAATAAATACATATCCGGGAAAAATTGGTTTTATATCATCAACTATTTTCCCTTTTTTGCGTATTTTAAGGCATCTTCTGGGAAAAATTATTTCCTGACTGCAGGTCGTGCCGGACAATCGTTTTTTTAAATGTTCCATATATGGTATTTCTGCTGAACAATGAACCTGCACGGCATAATATTTCATAGAGAAACTATACCATACCATGTCACTTTCATCAATCTTTCTGTCGTTTTATAAACTTCATGAATAAAAGTGCTTAATTCCTTTTACGAAGAAACCGATGATAAAAAAGAGACAATGGCAGATGGAGCAGCTTTTCTCCGTGGAGGTTACATGAAATTAAAGCATCTGGCAGCTGTGTTGCTGACGCTGGCGGGAGGAATTTGTACCGCTTCTGCAGATTCTCTCGTCGTGATGGTTGAGCAGGCAGCCGGTAATCAGAAAAAAATAAAAGAAAGTACGATCCTGTTTGAACAGGCAATTCTTGATTATTTTTATGATAACGGATGTATTGTTTCAGATGCACCTCTGTACGTTGTCTCGGGAATGGATCAGATTTCAGCAGTTGAAAAAAAATCCTATCTTGAGGCACGGGACGGATATTTTGATTATTTCATTATTATCCGGCTTAATTTGGAACAAACCGGAACCGATAATCCGGACGCTTCGCTGCTTGAAAATATTAAATCAGCAGAATGGAAAGTTATTGAAATTATGACTGATACGATAACGGCTACAGGAACTGAAAAAACGGGAACGGTTCTCAAAAACGGTACCGACGATGAGGGTATTCGTCGTTATGCCGGGTTTGTGGCAGAACAGATAAATAAACAATTTCTGAGTCAGTCAGAATAATAGGGTGGAGATATGCGAAATAAATTATTTTGTGCTGCGTTTTTTTGTATGTGTGTGTTTTTGGTTTCGGCTTCCAGTCCGTCACTGGACGGTAGGGCAGTCGTCGCTGACAAGAACGTTCTCCCCGCCGGTTTATTTGCGAAAACGGTCGGATATCTGCCTGGTGACAGTGTCAGTGTGACAAATCCTGTTTCAGGAAAAACGGTAGAGGTTCTTGTAATCGGTTCTCTTGATCCGAGTGAGGGCGTCGCTATTTTACTGACTCCCGAAGCTGCTTCGGCTCTCGGTATTGAAAAGAATTCTAATAATCTGGTCAAGCTTACTAAACGTTCCGGGCAGCTTGATGAAATAGTATCGGGAACAGCCGTTATTGCCCGGGCGCCTGATGAATCGGGTACTCCCGAAGAAGAGGCCCCTGTACCGGCAGAAGTTCCCGCTGCAGATACATCTGTAACAGCCGGACCGGCAGATATAGCGGAATCCACAACTCCCGGTGCTGTCCCGGCAGAAACTGAGGAATCTGTAGCCGATGCTTCTGAACCATCAGCAGGGGCAAAAGAGCCGGTAGTGCCTGAAACACTGAAAAGTTCAGAAATAACGGAAATCCCGCCGGCAGTAGAACAGGAATCACCTGAGCCTTCTTCAGAACAACCGGAAAATCCTTCTCCAAATCCTGCAGCGCATAAAGCGACAGACGTCTCTCCTGTTCCTGAGATTGTTTCGTCGACAGAAATTCCTGAGGATGAAGCTGTTCCTGCTGAACCGGCAGCCGGTAAAACAGAAGAGACAAGTGCCTCGAAAATACCGGTCGAGAATCAGCCGGCTGAAAATAAAATAACGGACACCGTTCCGGCGGAACCTGCAGCGGTTCCGGTTCAGGAAGAACCTGTCGTTCCGGACTCTGCTGATACCACCTCCGTGGAAAGTCCTGCTGTAGCAGAACCGATTACTCCTGAAGCTGTGCCTCAGCAGTCCGATATTGCAGCTGCAAAAACTTTACCAGAGGCACCGACGGCAGAACCAGTTGCGACTGAACCTGTTGCATCCGGTTTTGAGACAGAATCAGAAAATTTAACGGCAGATGTTCCATCGGAAAAGACGTCCGAAGTACCTCCTGACGAAACGCAGACTCCTGCTGCAGAACGGATTGTTGCGGAAATTCCGCCTTCAGCGCAGAAATCGAATGCCGGGACCGAGAAGATACCTTCCGAACCGCCGGCAGAAGACATAACACAGGAAAAAGTTGAAGATGCAAAGCTTCTGGAACCGATTTCCGATGAACCGGAAGTAAAAATTGTTACCGGAAACGATTCTGAAATGGAAGAGAATGCGGAAGCCTATCAGCCGATACTGCTTACGCCATCGGCACTGAATCCTCCGTCTGCAGCTGACGAAACAACGCTGCCTCCTGATGCAGCGGTTCAACCAGAGGATGCTACGTCAGCAGCGGAACCTGTGGTCAGCACAACACAGGAGACTGTACCTGCCGATGGGACACAAGATTTTTCGCACAGACTGGTTGAAAAACTTGGTGATCTGAAATCAGGAATGTATTACGTTCAGATAGCAGTGTTACGTGATACAGGAAACGTGAAGAATCTTATTGATACCTACGGAAAAAATTATCCGGTCGTATTGGTTCCTACCGTATCGAATACGTCGTATCAGGTTATGATAGGACCGTTAAACGGTGATGAATATGGCTCGATTCTTCTACGATTCCGTGATCATGGGTTCAAAGATGCTTTCCTGAGAAAGATACATTGATAACGGGTAACTGATCCGTTACTTCGTTTGTAACAGCAGCGTCTGAATACTCCTCGGGGGACAATATAATTGTTCGGCTGTTTCATCTGTACTGCTGCTGTTATATCCAGTTTCGGAATAGAAATCAGGTGCGGTATAATCAATACTGAGGGAAAAATCGATTTCAGTCTCTGTTCTGTTGCAGATGACAAAAACGATACTTGTATCTGGATTTTTGAACGCAATGCATTCGATCTTGTTACCGCGTCTACCGTCTTCTGTTGATGGAATCATTGATGATTTCGAACAGCAGGCGATTCTTCGTGCTCCTTTTTTGATAAACCGGCTGAAATGTCCTATATACCAGTACGAATTCTGATAGCGGACACTGCCGGCTGCACAGTCAACCAGAATAGGAGCATCACAAAAATTTTGCACATGATTTGGTCCTCCCTGCAGATCCAGTGCCATATTCCAGTCAATCCAGGCAGTACAACCATTTTGCAGATCGTTGATAATGTTGTGCGCGTATCGTTCTCCTACGAACCATTCCCCCGGACAAGGACCGCCTTCTATACAGCCTTCCGTAAAGAATAATTCAAAGTTTTTAAATTTAGCAGCTGTTCTTGCGACGTTTTCATATTGATCGCCGGAATACCAGTGATAAGCGGCTCCCGCAACATATTTTTTTGCACCTTCTACGGACATCGTTTCGGTAACCCTGTCGAACAGCCGGTCTCTGTTGTGGTCCCAGATCAGAATTTTTGTGGTAACACCGTTTTTTTCAAAAAGAGGTCCAAGAAAATTCGCGGCAAAAAGTCCTTCTTCTTCGGCTGACCAGCAGCATGAATCCCATGTCTGAGCTGCTTCCGGTTCATTTTGTATAGTCAGATAATCGATTTTTAATCCTCTTTTTTCTAATTCCGTAATATAACGGAGTATATAGTCTGCCCAGAGATCACGATACTGCGGCAGCAGTTTACCACCGTGATTCATGTCGTTATTGTCTTTAAACCATGCCGGAGGGGACCATGGGCTCAGCAGCAATGAAAGTTTTTTCCCTGATTTTTCATTAGCAGACTTCAACAGTGGAAGCAGCCGCTGTTCAGGATTTTCCATAGAGAAATCGTCGAGTGTAAAACTGTTTTCCGGCAGACAGGTCCAGTTATTCAAAGAAAAATCGCAGGAATTTATATGACTTCTGGCAATAGTATAACAATTGGAAACGGCAGGGTCAGAATCAAAACAGCTCGTTATAACAGCTTCTGCTGTCTGCCTGGGAAGTTTAGACAGAACTGTGTGTGCAGATTCTGTTAAAGCACATCCGAATCCCTTTAGTTCCTGAAATTCTTTCGAAGGATTTAGTGCAATATTCAGCGAATAAAGATGTCTGTTTTTTCGTTTCCGCTCAGATACAAAAATAGAATTCATCGGAGTGGAGCCATCCCTGCAGGTTTCAAAAATCTTGGAAATTTGCATATACTACCTCTCTATAATGATACGTCAGCATTATATGGTGAACGTTCTTTTTATGTCAAATGATAAATACCGTAAACAGCTTTTATAAAAGTTATGGAGGTACTATGTTTCCTGTTTGACTTTTGTACGAATGTATAGTATCTTATAACTATCATTTAGCCGGGGGTGTACCGGTTTCGACGGATATGAGAGAATTTGTGTTGCAGGTGAGGTTGGCTTACCTCTGATAGAGCCACAATTTATAACTGCCAAACGTGAAGAAGACGAACAGTCTGAATACGAACAGTTAGCTCTCGCTGCGTAAGCAGCGGCTTAAAGAGCCGGAAACTCGGTCGCACAGTTCTGAGCGTCTGAGATTTCTGTCATAAACCAGGACTTGCTGTGCATAGTTTTCGATATATGCATGGGACTTTTATCGAAATACGGAGACGACGCCTTTGATGCCGCTACCGTTTCCCGACAACTACCTCGCATCAATAAACCTGTAGAGACGCCTGTTCTGCATACCCGGACGGGGGTTCGATTCCCCCCATCTCCAAAAAGCCCGTTTTTCGGGCTTTTTTTGTGCCGTAATAGAATATCTATCTGAAATAATAGCACTTCTCTGCGCTACCTGACGGAATATACTATAATGGGCTGCAAGTCGGTCTATTCGTATATATTCGATATTCCTTTTCAGCCTGACGTAACTGTCTGAAGTTGATTACCGTAATTAATAGAATGCTCATGAAAAATTAATCGTTACCACATATTTTTTCTATAAAAAAAGAAGACGTTCCATACGTCAGGAGATACTATTTGATTAAAATTTTATTTGTCTGTGTTCATAATTCCGCAAGAAGCCAGATGACTGAGGAATATACAAAATTTCTTGACAGTGATGAGATCTCTGTGGAAAGTACTGATTTAGAACCCGGAATATTAAAACCATATGTTATTTTCAGATATTGCAGGAAGATGATAGTGATATAGGCTAAAAGATACTCACATGGTTTGATTTTTCTTCTCCAGAAAAGTCCTTGAACAATCGTTCAAGGACTTTTCTTTTTTACTTTTTTTATTTATTTAATGATTTTAAGTGCTTCGTGGTCGATCGTCAGAGCAACGACAATCAGGAATATGATTCCTTTGACGAGCTGCTGTGTTGCTGCGACCGGAAAAACCATTGGAAGACTTTTTTCAAGTACACTGTAGGTAAGAGTTCCTATTATGATGTTGGAAAATCGTGCTTTTGATCCTCCGGAGATAGGCATGCCGCCCAGAACCAGTGCAATAAGAATCTGAGTTTCCAGCATGGAACCCGCTGTACCGGTGATTGAACCGACTTTTATGACATTAATGAAAGCTGCAAAGCCTGTCAAAGCACCGGATACCGTGAATACAAGAAATTTCAGGAGATTCGGACGAGACCCTGAAAATCTGGCGGCCGTTTCACCGGCACCGATGGAACGGAGATCCGCTCCGAACCGGGTAAAATGAAACATAAAAAATGCCAGAATAAGAACAATTCCGGTCATAAGAACCTTGAACCATGTCTGATTCAATGACAGGACTGCAATACTGGCTGGGACCGGTCCGTTTGTTGTCAAATACTTGCAAAGTCCGCGGAATAAATACATTGTACAAATCGTAACGATGAATGAAGCTATTTTGAATTTAACATGAAAGAAACCGTTAAAGGCTCCCATCGCTGCGCCGGCAACGATTGCTGCAAATATTCCCAATCCGATGTTGTAGCTCGAAAGCGTACAAAAAACTATAGATGAAAGACCGAGAATCGATCCTTGAGAAAAATCGAGCCCCCCGACCGTCATTATCATAAACACTCCTGTTGAGGCGATCATAAGAACATAAACCTGGCTCAACATGAGTTTTAAATTTCGCGGTCTGATTATTCTCCCGTCTGTCAGAATGGAAAAAACTATTACGATTGCTGCAAAACCGAAAAGCGGCATCAGGCTGCGTAATTTTAATCTGGTATTCTGCTTTTTCAGCAGTTCTGTTGTATTTTGTTCTGTTGTTTGAATTTCCATGTAATACCTCTTTTTAAACCATCCTTGCAATCAGATCTTCTTCACCGAGACTCCTGTCTCTTTTGAATTCACCATTGATTTTTCCATCTTTCATGATAAGTATTCTATCGCTCATCCCGAGCAGTTCAGGTATTTCTTCAGATATCATGATAATCGATTTTCCTTTCTGTCTCAGTTCATTCATCAGTTCATAAATATCGGCTTTAACCATGACATCGATACCTCGGGTAGGGCTGTCAAGAACAAGAATATCCGAGTCTTTACCAAGCCATCTGGCAAGAACAACTTTCTGCTTATTACCGCCGGAAAGTTCTGCAACGTCCTGTTTGATACTTGTCATTTTAACACTCATCAATTTTGCAAATTTGTCAGCGAACTGGTCCAGTTCCTTGTTTTTAATAATACCCCGATGCGCAAGATCATTAATCGAAGGCAGACAGATATTTTCACAAATCGTATCTGCGGTGACAAGCGATTCGTTATCGCGGTCTTTTGATGCGTACGCAATATTTTTTCTTATGGCCGTCGGAATAGAATGTATTTCGCTTCCGTCTTGTAAGGTTACGCTTCCGGTTCTGTTGTACGATGCTCCAAAAACTGATTTCCCGATTTCATGCATACCGCATTCGGAAAGACCTCCGAATCCCAGTATCTCTCCTTTATGGAGGTCAAAAGTAATGTTCTGAATTTCGTCCGGTACGGAGACGTTTTTAACTGAGAGAACGACTTCGTCCTGCTGCGGTTCATCATAATCCGTCCGGTAGTAACGGTTGTCGAGTTCCCGTCCTACCATCATCCGTTTCAGATCATCAGTATTCGTGTCACTGCTTTTTACTGTACCGACAAGCTCTCCGTCTCGCAGACAGGAAATCCGGTCAGTATGGTCCAGAACCTCCTGCAAATCGTGAGAAATAAAAATAACTGTATTTCCTTTTGCCTTGATGTCTTCCATGACCTTGAAAAGTTCTTCACGTCCGGACTGACTCAATGCCGTAGTGGTTTCATCAACCACTACTATTTTCGGGTTAAAGTAAACGGCCTTAACGATTTCGACGAGTTTCCGGTCTTCAAAGCTGTAATGATCGATCATGACAGAGGCTTTTATCCGTTCGAATCCGTAACTGGTAAGCAGTTTCTGTGCTTCGTTGTTCATAGCGGCCGTATCTTTTATCGGTCCGTGCATAAAACGGGTTTCTTCCCCGAGAAAAATATTTTCTGCTACAGTGAGTCCTGGCAAGGTTCCTATTTCCTGTACTATGATCGAAACCCCCTGTCGGTTTGCTTCTATAAGATTTTCTGGTTTGTGGTCTTTCCCGTCGAGTATAAATCGACCGCTCGAAATACCATATATGCCGCAAAGCATCGAACTGAACGTTGATTTTCCTGATCCGTTTTCACCGATGAGTCCGTGAATTTCTCCTTTTGTGAATTCGAGCGAGACATCCTTCACTGCATGAGTTATACCAAAGTATTTATTCAGTTTTTCTGATTTCAGTATTATATCATTCATGTTTACTTTGCTCCGTTATTTGACGACACTGCCCTGTCGGCCTCTGTTGGTTAAGGTAACTATTATAAGAAGAACAGCACCCGTAACAAAGTCGTTTATGGTTGTCGGAACGTTCATCGCAACAAGCCCGTTAAAGATCATTGTAATAATGAATTCTCCGATAACAATTGCCGAAACAGGGTATCCGTATTTCTTGAACGCTATACCGAAAAAAGTTCCCATAAGCGGTTTAAAGTTCCGGTCCATAGAGGCCATTCCCGTTACCGGCAGCATGCCTCTGCCATAACTTACTGTCAGCAACGCCATGACACCAACGAAGAAATGCAGCAATACCAAGCCTTCGAATTTATAACGGCTGACGTTAATTCCCATCGTATGTGCTACATATTCATTGCTGCCGATCGCATTGCTGTAAGTTCCTATTCTGGTATATCGCAGAAAGAATGCTGCAAGCACAAATGCTATAAGTGCGACAATATAATTCCACGGTGCCTGACTGAATGCAAGAATGCTGTTTGAGGTCAGTTTTCCCGGGAAATCTGATTTATCTAAAGTAACGACATAATTTGCAACACTTTCAAGAATAAGCATGAAACCAACCGTTACAATTATTGACGGAATACGCAATTTTGTATAAAGGGAGCCATTAAAGATTCCTATCAGCGTACCGGTGAGCAGACAGCCGGAAATAAGTCCGAAGTAGCCAAAATGCCGCGATAATAATACGCCGACCAGAGAGGATAAAACTATATTTGCCCCGATACTCATATCAAAGAGTCCCATAACGACTATGAAGTAAAATCCGCAGCCACCGACCGCATACTGAATGCTGGTCTGAAGGTAATCCGAAAGTTGTTTTGGAGATCCGAAGTTTTGAGGGGAAAGGATTTTAAAAAAGGCCCAGAAGAAAATGGCCATGACGAGCAGCAACGAAATCCCGTAGTACTTATTGGTTCTAAATTTTATGATTTTTTCATTCATTTCTTCATCCGAAATGCTGCCGTACGGGACGGATATTCCGTCCCGTACGGCAGCTTGTAAAGATTAAAAATCGCGAGGCTTCAGTCTGCGATTCCGTGTAACACTTTTTTCACAGAAGCTGACTACCGCCGGCTCTTTACGTCATCAATAGAAAGTTTCTCTGCAGTCTGTGCAAGTTCCGATTCGGACATATTAGCCATGGCCTGAATTTCTTTTGCATTGTACGGAAGATCATCTACAAAATATTTTGCATAATTCTGGTAATCTTCTGAAGAAGCTACATACAGATAGGGGAATTTGATTTCATAGAATGAATTATCAGAGGTAGCATATTTACCTTTGATGGTGTTATAAACCAGCATGAATGCAAATAACGGATCACAGTAATGTCCGCCTGATTCTGCCGACATTCCTCCGGTTGCAAGCTGTTTGTCGAGGTCTGCCAGGAAATCCGTTGAAACTACGTCTATTTTTCCCTTGAGCCCCATTGATTCAATTGCGGCCAGAGCACCGACAAGCGTATCTCCGCCACCGCCTGCTGCGATAAAGGAATCTATATCAGGATTTGCGTTGATAATAGCTTCTGCCGTTGCACGTCCGGTATCGGAGGTCGTTCCGCCATATTGCGGATCAAGCAGAACCGCTTTATCGTTCGGATTTTCACTGTTCCATTTTTCAATACCTTTTTTGTATCCATCCCATCGCTGCAGGAATGTTGCATCACCGGCTTCCCATCCTTCAAGAGCAATTTTGCGGCATCCTTTTTTTGTGAGAATCGAGACAAGATTTTCACCGTTGACAACTTCGTCTTCATGCACGGCACCGACATAGTATTTTGATTTTTGTGCAAGAGCATATTCATTCGGATTGGCATCGGGATTGATGTACCGGAAGAATTGAGCACAGTAGACTCCGTTTTCGTTGCAGGTATTGATAACGGATGTCATTTCTGCAGATGCCGAGTTACAAATTATCATCCCGTCACATCCGGCTGCACAAAGCGTTTCTGCAGATGCAGTAACCTGTTCTGATATATGGCCCTGATCAATATAAATAAGTTTTACGTTCAGTGCGTCAGCCGCAGCATCCAATATTCGTTTGCACTGGCTGCCGAGCGTATCGGTCGAACTCCAGATAGAAACACCGATAGTTACCTGACCACTGGCTTCTTTCCCACTATCCTTTGCTCCGCCGGCAAAAATACATGATCCTGCGAAAATGAGCGCGAGAATCCCTGTTACGATTTTTTTCATGTTTTCCTCCTGGATTTTACAGTATCCTAAACTGTAAACATTACTACATTGCTTCGTGTTAACGTTAACGCACTGAGTGTTAACGTTAACGCTTTCATTTATACACCCCAACTCTCATATTGTCAAGTTTTTTTTTTATAAACCGGCTGAACACATACCCGGTTACGATTTGAACCGGTCGATCTGATTACCAATCAATGCAATCGAGCTGTTCATTTTTTCAGACAGCCCGGACAGAACCGTTCCCGTTTTGTTTATCTGCTGTACACCGTCCGTCATTTCCTGCATGCTGTCTTTTATGGCGTTGGTAGCATTCTGAAGCTGTTCAATACCCGTGAGGATAGCTTTATTGCCTTCTGACATTTCTTTTGATGCAGTTCTGACTTCTGCGGTACTGTCGTTCATAACGGTCAGTGCACTCCGGATCTGCCGGCTCCCTTCTTCCTGTTCCTGCATGGCTCCCTTTATCTGCTGTACGAGTCCATCCGTTTCTGTTATCCGGACAGAAACGGAGTTAAAAGAACTGTTCGAATCAGCAGAAGCAACAACAACACTTTTTATCGATTCCTGAATTTTTTTAAGTTGCTCGCCAATTGTTCGGGATTGAGCCGACGATGTTTCCGATAGTTTTCTGATTTCATCTGCTACGACACTGAATCCTTTTCCAGCAGCGCCCGCATGAGCTGCTTCTATAGCTGCATTCATGGCAAGCAGACTTGTCTGTTCTGCGATTGCCGCAATAGCGGAATTTGCTTCCTGCAGCATTTCCGACTGGTTGTTTATTTGGGTTACCTTATCGTTTACATCCTGTTGTTTTTCAGAACCGCTCATTGCGTCTTTTTGTAAAAGACCAAATGATTCTGCCATTTTCTCAACAGACTGGTTTACCGAGCTGATATTACCAATCATCTGTTCTACTGCGGCAGATGCCTGATTTACACCTGCAGACTGGTTTTCGATCATTTTTTCAAGCGAAGTAATATTGCGGGCAACTTCGGTAACCGCGCTGGATGTTTGCTCTACACTCTCTGCCTGAGTTGAGATGTGATTTGTTACTGCCCGTATAGTCGTAAAAATTCTGGAGATGGAACTGGTCGTTTCCTGGGTACTTTCATGCAGATTCCCCTCTACTGCTATCAATGTATTCTTCGAATTCTTTATATCGTTTACAATCATTTGAAGTTTTTCGACAAAACTATTGAATCCGTTTATGACGGCTCCTATTTCATTGTTTGTCGATACTTTTATACGGAGCGAAAGATCTGCGTTGCCTTGTGAAATGCCGTGAACTGTTTTTACAACCGTATGGAGCGGTTTTAGCGAGTGATAGAAAAATAATCCGGAAACCGTCAGCAGGACAATCGCGATTACCAGCGCAATGAGAACTATATATAATGCCAGTTCATCGGCCGTCTCACGTACCTGTGTTACCGGTACGTCAAGTGCAATTGACCATGGAGTTCCGGTAACCGTGGTATAGGTTATCAGCTGTTTCTCAACATTACCTTCGGCATATGCGGTTCCGCTTTGTCCCCTTACCATCGCCTGTCCGACCGAATGCATTGTCATTTCTTCTTTTTCAGTCCCTGATACAAAATTGACATTTCCGATTTTTTCTTTTACTGCGTGTCCCATAACGGTTCCATCGCTTGCAAGCATAAAGGCAAACCCGTCGCTGCCGATCCGTATTGATGCAATATTTTCTTCTATCTGGGTAAGATTGACACCGGCGCCGAAGAAGCCAAAGCACATACCATAGTTATCATATACTGCTTTTGCTACCCGGAAGATACGGTGACCGGTCTGTTTTGATTGAAGCGGATCACTGACATATACGTTCGAACTTTTTTTTAAGATTGCTGTATACGCGTCATCTGTTTGTATGTTTTGTACGGAGCCGTCATCAAAGTGGGCAATACCGTCTTTCCCGCAAAAAAAGACTTCCTCAAATCCCTCCGGACGCCGTGATTTATGAGCAGTGAGCCATGAAACGATTTGATTCTCATCGGCTGTCCGGACAACATCGGCAGAAGTGTAAACTCCCGTTTTATTTATATATTCCCGTGCCCAGTGCGATACTGCTGAAGCCTCTGATTTCACGAGATTCTGGTTTGCATTCTGGTAAACGATTTCCATTTTTGAATTCACTTTATGTACAATAAATAAAAGCAGAACGGTAAACATCACTAAAATAAGCGATCCTGTAGTCATAACAGATGTTACGACAAGATTTTTTTTCGTTTTTTTACCGGTTATTTTTTTCGAAGTTTTTTTATTTTCAGTCACTGAAATCTCCTGAAAAGCTGCAGATTGTTAAATTCTTGTTATTTTGATACTATTTTATAGTGCGGATATGGATTTGTAAAGAAAAACTTTACCTTTTATTTGTACCGGTAAATTCGTACAGGAAACTGCTGTGAAAGGGAAAACAGCGTTTGTTTTCGTGTTGATTTTATTACCTGTTTGTCTGTATAGTATACCTATGGGCAGAAAAACAGGATACGCCGATCTTCCGCTCCATACCGGAACCGTACCGGCATGGCTGGCTGATAGAATGATGCGACTCGGAACATTGATAATTCAGGCGCTTGTTATTAATTTCGGAAAAAAAGAAGTCCTCGTACGGCTCAGTGATCCTCTTTGGTTTCAATCGTTCGGAGCCGTACTGGGAATGGACTGGCATTCGTCAGGAATAACGACAAGTGTCATGTATGCTCTGAAAAGAGGTCTGAATCCTTTGGCGCACGAACTTGGTATTGCCGTCTGCGGCGGCAGGGGCAGGTATTCACGAAAAACGCCGCAGGAGCTTCTATTCCTGGCCGGAGCGACCGGTATGGACGGTGATTCGCTGGTCAGATCAAGCAGACTTGCTGCTAAAGTCGACAGTGCAGCCGTGCAGGACGGTTTTCAGCTTTATCAGCATAATTTCATACTTACGGACGAGGGAGACTGGGCAGTGGTTCAGCAGGGAATGAATACGACGACAAGAACTGCCCGCCGCTATCATTGGTGTTCTTCGGGTCTTCGTTCTTTTATCGATGAACCGCACACCGGAATAACAGGTGAAAATTCGGGGGCTATTTTAAATTTAACGGAT
Source organism: Treponema sp. (assembly GCA_022640795.1). Classification (GTDB taxonomy): domain Bacteria; phylum Spirochaetota; class Spirochaetia; order Treponematales; family Treponemataceae; genus Treponema_D. Next base: position 30,457 of record JALCCK010000003.1, on the reverse strand, counting down.
TCCACCGCCAGACGTACGCGAGAATCTGTCTTTGAAATTTCTCAGGAGACTCCTGCCCGAATTCTGTCTGAATACCGCCGTATTGTGGAATCCCGTAGTTTTTCGCTTCCTTCCCGTCATGAAGTAAGACCTGAAAATGTCGATCTAAAGCGGCTTGGAGCCGTTCTTGCAACTGCGTATGAGAGAGGTCCTGCCGATTTTGAAGAGCTTCTGCTGACAAAAGGTCTCGGAGAACGGACACTGCAGTCGCTGACGCTAGTAAGTGAAGTTTTGTACGGGACTCCGTCCCGTTTTACCGATCCTGCACGGTTTTCGTTTGCTCACGGCGGAAAAGATGGTCATCCATTTCCCGTTCCCTGCAGAATTTATGATGAATCTATTAGAATACTTCATGAAAGTATTGAACAGTCAAAACTCGGCTATAAGGATAAGTCGGAATGCCTTCGCAGACTCCATACGACGGCCTGTTCTATCGAACAGCAGTGTTCTCCGGAAGCCGATTTTTATAAAACGATAAAACACGAACGGATGAATTCTGCAGCATGGGGTGGAAGGGTAGTAGAAAACTGTTGAAAATCGTATCTGTCCGATTGTTGTTTTTGTCTTATCTGTGTAAACTGGTATCGGAAAGCACTGTTTGATTTGATGAGGAGCAGAGATGAAAACGCTGGTTTTGTATTATTCCTATGAAGGTACGACGGCAACTATCGCAAAGGCAATCGCAGAACAGCTCGGGGCAGATTGTGAGAGACTGTCAGTCGTCAATGAGCCGAAAAAAAACGGTCTCGGAAAATTCGTTTGGGGCGGTTCTCAGGTGCTTATGAAGAGACTACCCAGAATAGAACCTTTGAAATATAAACCGGAGAGTTACGATCTGCTGGTTATTGGAACTCCTGTCTGGGCAGGCAGTTATGTTCCTGCCATCAGAACTTTGTTTCATACTTTCAGATTCAGCGGAAAAAAGACAGCCTTTTTTTATACGGACTTGGGTGGTCCGGGGCATATTGCAGAGCACATGGAAAAAGCTCTTTCGAAAGGGACCGTTATCGGTTCTCTTCATTTAGCAAAAGCGTCTCAAAATATCGATAAGGCTGTTGCAGCAGCAAAATCGTGGAGTTCTACCCTGAAATGAAAAAAAAACCGCTCGTTGCATTCGTTTGCACCCATAATTCGTGCAGAAGCCAGATGGCTGAAGCACTTGCAAAGTTACAATATTCGGACGTGTTCGACAGTTGTTCCGCCGGGACGGAAATCAGGAATCGTATAAACCCGGATGCTGTACAGCTCATCCGGGAGCGGTACGGTGTGGATATGGAAAAAAACGGACAATTCAATAAACGTATCACCGATATTCCGTCGCCTGATATCCTTGTCACCATGGGGTGCGGAGTATCCTGTCCTGCTGTAAAAGCCCAATGGAAAGAAGACTGGGGGCTTGACGATCCGACCGGAAAGGGGATGGCTGCTTTTGCTGCAACGCTGGACATAATAGAGAAAAAAATGAGAGAGCTTGCAGAAAAGATACTGCAGACCCGTTAAATTCAGTCCTGTTTTCTGACAGCAGAAACAGGACTGAATTTTGTAATTTTCCTCCTGTAGAAAAAAATTGTTGATTTTTTTGACAGATTTATATAATTTATATATAGTATAGATGAGTCGATTACAAAAGTCTGTTAACTTTTGTAATCGACTTTACAGAAATGTTGCACTTTCAAAATTCGTCTGACTTTTAAAAGTGCCTCGATATGTTAGAATAGAAATGTAAAAATCAAAACCTCTAAAAGTTTTTAAGAAATTCACAACTTTACTCGGAGTATATTGAATGCAGATCAATAGGACGACTTTCCTTGATGCAAGTGCGATGGCTCTCGATTTTCTTGAAATGGACACACTTAAAGTCGTTACGAACCATAACAGGAGAATAGCGCTTATTTCCATCAAAATCGGACGAGAGCTCGGCCTCGACGATTTTGAACTCAGCGACCTTCATGTGTACGCTATTTTTCATGATAACGGAAAATCTCGTTTTCCGACGTTCGGAAGTTCGTATATAGAAAACACCGATATGACGGGATTACGCGGCCATTGTATTGTCGGTGAAAAAAATCTTGAGGGACTTACATTTTTTAAAAAGTGGAACAATATTATTCTCTATCATCATGAAGAATTTGACGGTAGCGGACCATTCGGTATAAAAGGTGATGCAATCCCTTTATTTTCACAAATTATTCATTTAGCCGATGTCTCGGAGGTTATATACCGGAATACGGAAAGCAAGACTGCTGTTATTCAAAACGCTGAGAAAAACAGAAATATACTTTTTTCCGAAAAGATACTGGATGCATTTGAGAAAGCACAGAAAAAACCTGCGTTCTGGTTCGGACTTGAAACAGAAAATGTCCGGCAGGAAATTATTCTTTCCGCTCCCGCCATTCTTATCCCGTATGATACAAAACGTATTCTGACCATTACCGAATTGCTGGCTAAAATTATCGACGGAAAATCACCCTTTACCTGTCGTCATACGAGTGAACTGGCCGAAAAATCTGTCCGAATGGCGGAGTTCTACAATTTTGACTCGTTAAAGACTGATAAATTCAAAATAGCAGCGGACATGCATGATATCGGAAAACTTGCAGTTCCGAATAAAATACTGGAAAAACCGGGGCCGCTTACTGCTGACGAGTATTTTATCATGAAACGTCATACCTACCTTACCCGGATTATGACTTCTTTTACAGAAGGATTTTCGGATATTTCCGCGTGGGCATGGATGCACCATGAAAATCTGGACGGAACAGGATATCCCTGCGGTATTACGGGAGAAGAGATGCCGTTTGAGTCACAGATTCTGGCTGTACTGGATAAATATCAGGCTTTGACCGAGGATCGTCCGTACAGGGGAAGTCTTTCACATGTCAAAGCGTTGAGCATTCTTCGTGATCTGGCAAAGCATGGAAAAATAAACGGGGCAATCGTAGAAGATGTTGATTCCGTATTTTCCAACGATGAATAGGCTTAAGAATTTTTAGCGTCCAGTAGTGTCTGTATTTTTTGTGCGACCGGTCTGTCTGCCGGAGCCCAGTCAGGTTTTGTCAATTCTGCAGCTGTAAGCCACGCGGAATCACTATGCTCGGTAAGTACGATAGAGCCTTCTGTAATACTACAGAAATAAACCTGCATGACAAGCCTGAATGTCCGGTACTCGTGAACAGTTGTCATGACACGCTTTCCAACCGTGATTGGTACCGAGAGCTCTTCCTTTATTTCCCTGACGAGGGCTGTCGCTCCGTCCTCTCCAGGTTCAAGTTTTCCGCCGGGAAATTCCCATTTTTCTGCGGTTTCCGACTGGGGATTTTTTTCATCAGGGTGCCGTTTTGCACAGAATATTTCGATAGTGTTTTTGTTGTTTTTTCTGGTGATTACAGCGGCTGAAACTTCGATTTCTTTCATGAGACAACCATATTCTTTCTTCTGCTGTTTGTCCATAATCGATAAAAAGGCAGCATTGCTAAACACTGTCTTTTACTATACACTCTGCTTGTGGAATCGTTATTCTCTTCTTTAAATAAGCAGCAACAGCAGGCCGTTCGAACTACGGAAGGTGCTGTCAGAGTATCAGCCGGCGCCGGTACCGGAAAGACTCGTACGCTTATTTCCCGCTACTGTTATCTTGTTTCCGAACTGGGAATCGCTCCCGGTACTATTTTATGTGTCACCTTTACAAATCGTGCTGCGGATGTTATGAAACGTCGTGTCAGAAAGCTGCTTGGAGACATGGATTTAGGATATATCTGTACGTTTCATGCCTTTTGTGTACAGTTTTTGAAAGAAGAGATTCATGTTCTGAACTATCCAAAAAATTTCATCATACTTGACCGCGAGGATCAGAAACAGATTCTGGAGCGTATTTTTGCTGATATGCATTTGACGCTGCGAGATACAACTATGCAGCGTACGATTGATGATGTTCTTGAATCAAAGAAAATGAAGACTGAAACATATATTGCGGATATCACACGGCTCGATAACGAACAGCTTCGAAGCAGGTTTGAAACAGCCGGCACTCGTGACGACCGCATTTTTATCAGATATCTCTATGAGCAGAAAAAAAGTTTTGGCCTTGATTTTAACGATCTCATAAATTTTACACTTTATATTCTTGATCATTTTCCCGTTATACGCAAAAAGTGGCAGCAGCGTATGGAATATGTTATGGTTGATGAGTTTCAGGATGTGAGTAAAAAACAGTATGATATTGCCCGGCATCTTAGTGCTTTGCATGGAAATCTTTTTATAGTCGGCGACAGCGATCAGACGATTTATTCATGGAGAGGTTCTCACGTACGATTATTTCTCGATTTTGATAAGGCGTATCCGGGTGCCCGTACGTTTGTACTCTCGTTGAATTACCGTTCGACTCCGGAAATTTTGCGGGCTGCAGATGCGCTTATCAGTCACAACAAAGTTCGTTTCCCGAAAAAATTACAGGCGGTTAATTCTCCTGGTCCCCGCCCGCTGTACCGGCACTGTCGGGATGAAAAGGAAGAAGCTCAGTGGATAGGTGTGCAGATAGAAAGACTCCATAATACGGGAATCGGATATGGTTCTGCTGCCGTTCTTTACCGGTCTCATTTTTTATCGCGTTCTATTGAAGAATGCCTCATCCGGCAGAAAATTCCCTATACGTTTTACAGCGGTACTGAATTTTACAGCAGACGTGAAATAAAAGATTGCATCTGTTATCTGAGAATGATAACGGCAGGTGATGACATGGCCTTTCTTCGGACTATCAATGTTCCATCCCGTAAAATAGGTAAACGTAAACTTGAAGCACTGCGCATTGCAGCTGAAAAAAATTCTGTATCGCTCTATGAAATGCTGAAGCAGACCGTTCAGAATCAAACTTCGCCGCTGGCTGCTGTTTTTGAAGGGACAGGCGCTGCCCGGTATATTGCAGCGATTGAGTATTTACGAAGCCGGTATACGTCAGTGCCGCTTGGTACGATATTTCAAATGATACTTGACCGGTCAGGCTATGAATCGTATTTGCGGCTGCAGGGGGACCAGAATCGGCTTGATAATGTTGCAGAACTAAAGAGAGCCGTAGAAAAAGAAGGGCAGGATGCGGATGCAACGCTTGAGAATTTTTTGCAGCATAGTTCGCTGTATACGGATCTTGATCGTGAGCAGTCCGGTGACAGGGTAAAGCTTATGACTATACATACGGCGAAAGGAATGGAATTCCCGTATATTTTTATATGTGGTTTAAATGAGGGGGTTTTTCCTGCCCGTAAGACTATAACACCGGAAGATATGGAAGAAGAACGCCGGATTGCTTATGTAGCAATGACACGGGCGAAAAAGCTGCTGTTCCTTACTGATTCGGAAGGAATTGCGAATGACGGTATAAGCAAATATCCTTCGCGTTTTATTTTTGATGCGGGAAAGGAGAATATCGATTATGAAATTCCGCTGGATAAATCTCTTGAAGAGCAGGCACGGAGCGTTATTTCGTATGATGAGAAAAGGCTGCTGACCAGGGAGGAACTCTTAAAACCGGGCACTAAAGTTTTTCATCCGTTATTCGGAGAGGGAATAATTACGGAAATTGATGATAAAAATTCGTGTTATATCATACAGTTCAGCAGCCTTAAAACTTCCAGATCTATACGCTTCGGAACGAAACTGGGAAAAAATTAGGTGATCCTTGAACAGCTTCAGGTTGTAAATAAAAAATCCCGGCAGACCGGGATCTCTTACTTTCTTTTAGCGTAACTGTTTTTTGAAGCCTTTCTACGGAGTTTTATTCTCCATCGACCATAAGGCCCCTGTGCTTCTGCTGGAATCGCTTCAACATGGCAACTCCGTTTCTTTTTCCATTGTAAACGAATCCCCCGTTCCAGTACTCAAGTGCTGCAAACAAGGCGTTACCACCGTCCTGATCATCGCTTTGTTTTGTCCGGAATGAAACATAATTTGAGAGCTCTTCGAAATTCTGTGTCCGCAGGCATTCAAGCCGCTTACGGTTGAATTCATTCCATTTTTCGATGTCTTTAAAACCGGTTCCTTCATCCTCAACGATTAAATGCGCATGTGTAGGACTGAAAGAATACCATACAGAAACTTTTTTGTTGATATCACAATGATTTCCATGTTTCACCGCATTTTTAATAACTTCGCTGATCTGCTGTTCGAGAAGGTTCAGTTCTTTTATTTCCGTCGGAGCAGACTGTACGATTAAAAGTGTGAAGTAACGAATTTGTCTGAAATCAGACGGGAAATCTTTTCGAAGCATATTTGTCTTGTCGAACAAAGGATCGTTCTCATCTGAACGAAGTTCTTTTATATTTTCCATAATGAACCCTGTGATATTTATAAATTATTCTTTTACCATAAGCAGTGCTTCTTCAACACTGTTTGAAATTGGAAAGTACCCCATAAGTTTTGTCAGTTCTATGACTTTCTTTACCGAACCGTGAATATTAGAGATCGACAATTTATATTTCATCTTTTTAATTGTCGAACAGATGTAAATTAACGCACCAATTCCCGAAGAATCTATATAGTCTACTTGTTCAAGGTTTATTATGAATTTTTTGACGCCTTTTTCCAGCATTTTCATAACGAGTTCCTTGAGCTTATAGGAATTATACAGATCCATTTCTCCATTTACATCTATAATGTAAATGTCTGTATTTTTTCGTATCTTCAGTTCCATTAAGAAGCTCCTTTTACCTACTGAATTTTGATGACGAGCAATGACTGATCATCGTGCTGCGCTGTGTCGCCACAGAATTTTAAAAAATCCGTTTTGACTTTATTTGAAATATCTCTGGCGGACAGCTGATGATTCGTTTTCACAACATTAGTCAGACTTTCCAGAGAGTATTGTATACCACGAGCGTTAAGAGATTCAAGTAGTCCGTCTGTACATGTTACGAGTATATCACCAGGTGATGTTTTTAACAAAGCTGTTTTATACTCCGTATTTTTTTCAACTCCGATCGGTTCACTCGGCGTTGAAATTTTTTTGATCTCATTGGTTTTAACTGAATAATAAAGAATGGGTATCGTCCCGCCGGTCGCTATTTCAAGCTCCCTTGTTATGCTGTTGTAATTTATGAGTGAGAGACTTGCAAAATGGTCTATGGCTGTTTCTTCCGAGATACCGTGATTTGCCCAGCTCAAAATTTTACCCGCCGGCTGAGTGGTGTTTACTATCAGTCTGAGCATTGCGCGTATCATTATCATGATCATCAGAGACGTCATGCCTTTACCGGCTATATCAGCCATGATGAATGAAATGCGATCTTTTCGCGAAAAAATTATATCATAGTAATCACCGCAGACGTTTTCCGACAGAATAGAAAAGAGTCCCACAGATGCAGCCGGAATGACCGGAATCTTTGAAGGAAGCAGACTTTTCTGTACTCGTGCCGCTATATCCGCTTCTTTGTTGAGCTCTGTATGTTCGGATACTTCCTGGAAACTGTATACACAGGAAATAGCTGAAGAAGCAAAATCGGAAACCGTAACGGCGGTAGAAAACTCTTCGGCTGTAAACGGCTCTTCCTCAGCCGATTTTGAAAGAGCCGAAAGCCCGATGACTGTATCGTGCAGTTTCAGGGGGACGAGAACAAGGCTGCCGTTTTTGAGAAAATTCTCCGGCTCATTTTTATAGATACGGGAATCAGTCTGGGCATTTTTTATCAGTTCCGGCTTTCCGGATAAGGCAATTTCACCGAAGAGATTGTCATGCAGCGAGAATTGTGCATGACGAAAATTGGCATCGATATGTGTCTTTTTATGCGGTAACTCACGGGGAAGCTTGTATGGCGGTGGAAAATCACCGTCGAAAGCGCGTACCGATATTACGTCTTCAAATTCGTCAAGTAACAGGATGGCTCCCCCGTCTGCATGACAGAGCTGAATAAGTTTTGAATTGATATTTTTCAGGAGTGTATCAAGACCTGTTTTTGAAGAAAATGCCTCTGAAGCCTGAACGATGAATTCCCTGTTTACATCAAGAAGCTGTATCTCTTCCTGAGAGATTTCAGCAGCTACGGGGAGCTGGTCCTGCTGTTTTGCCGTTTCAGAAGCTCTTTGGTCTGTATGCTTTTCTTCAGAATGTCCTGATGCAAGTAAAATACAATAAGGAGTCATGAGCAGCAGTGATAAAAAAACGGAAAAGACCATATACCCCGGAGTCCCTTTAATGATGGAATACACTATTCCTGCTGTCATGAGTATCAGAATAAGAAAGAATATAAAACTTATTTTTGCCGTCCGCCGGACTTTACTTATTATGAGAAAGACAAAGACAACGAGCAGTAATCCGGCTGCTGCCGCTAGTTCAATAACCAATAATAAATTATTTGAATACAAGATCCCGCTCCTGCGTTACTTTATAAATAACAGTTTTACATTAGAACTTATATTAACATTGAAAAATACATGAGTCAAGAATATTAATGCTGTGATTTTTTTTCAATTGTCTTTTTGAGTACCGTTCCTTCAAACAAATTCATAAGACTTCTGAAAAAATTCCTGCCGTACCGGCGTGAAAAATGTGTAATTACCTCATCGAGACTGTAATCATCACCGAATTTTTCTTTGAGTTCGGCCCAATAGCGCATGATCCAGACATACAAATCACTTTCCGTCCGATGCCGGAATTTTCTCAGCACATGCTGTGCCTCCATAACCGATATGACCGGCAGATATACTGTTTCGAACCACGACATGATTGCGTCCGGCATGCTGATTTCTTCAGTTTTGTCTCTGTTAATATAATATTTATGTGTCAGTATATGATTATAAATAACATCGTACCGTCCTGGTTCGGTAAAATCAAGGCACCAGCAATCGGTTATATCACCGAAATTCGTTTCAGTATAGAATACCCGCTTTTCATAGTTGATCACCTGTTTTATCATTTTTTTGAGGGATGTTTCCGGTTTCAGTTTTATTTCACTCTGAAGACTGACTACTTCCGCATCAATATATTCTTCTCCTCTGGCCTTTGCGACGGAAACCCGGTGATTGCCGTCCCTGACAAAGTAGAGACCTCCCAGTTCGTACACAAGGACGGGAGGCAGAATGACATCCTGAATATGAGCCATGTCGACGTGTTCCCACCGGGCTTTCAGATGTATATTTTTTGGAAAGAAATGATTATCGAAATCTTTATACCGGCCTTCGCTGCCGACTATTTTGGAAAGCGGAATGACCTGCAATCCTTTATAGACTTCCGCAGCCGGTTTGAGAAGCTTTTTCAGTTCGGTGAGCGAAATAAGTGAAGCTTCTTTCGGATTGAGAATATGCTGCATGGAATTTATGAATGCTTTGTTTCGTGCTTTGCTGAAATCAGATTCAGTCTGGGTTGAAGCTAGTGCCTGCATGAGTTTTCTCCGTCTTTGGATTGTTCTTCGATTGGTTTCGGCAGTTCGATAATATGATAGCCGAATGCATTGACGACAGATGTTCTGCCTGTTTCCGTTATTCTCGGAATCCGTGCATCATAGAGGTGAATGTGTCCGTGGACAAGATACGACGGCTGGTATTTTTGTATAAACCAGTTAAAGCTTTCGAACCCCTTATGACACGGGTCCTCAAGATCATGAATATGACGCGGTGTCGCATGCGTAAGCAGAATATCGAGATATCTGCCGTACCGTATTTTGTTGCTGATCAAACGGGGAATCATCATCCGAAGCCGATATTTTATATAGGCGTCGGAGTACTGATTTAAACCCGCATTGTATCGTCTGGATCCTGGAATTCCTGCTATCAGAAGCGGGGTTTCCCGGCCTGTTGCAGGATCTTCCATAAGAAGATTATAATCGGCAAACATTTTGAACCCGGCATTTTGTGCTCCATGATGGTGTTTTAAATAAGCCAGTTCACTGCCCGAAGACGAATTTTGACCGGGATAGACAGATGCCAGCCGTTCTTTCTGATAATAACGGAATTCCTTAAGATTATGATTACCGAATACGAAATAGGTCGGTTTGTTCAACGTGGAAACAATAAAATCGATATAGTCCATAGGCAGATCACCCGCGCACAATACCGCAGAAACATCTGCAAAACGTTTTTTTGCTGTTGCACTGTATACGAGGGGATCAATTTGATCAGAGACACACAATAGTTTCATAATCAGATACCCGCGCCGTCCAGAAACTTTTCAAGTTTTTCCTTGCCGATGAGTTCCACCGGTCTGTTTTCCGCATATCCGACAGCAGATCGTGTAAAGCCGGTGCTGGTACATATAGTCCCTTTTGTGCAATTTTTTGCTTTTACGCGTTCTACGACGTTTCGTACTTCCGTGTCCGGTATCGGTTCGGAATCCCGGTAAAAGCGAAGCAGAAAGGTCTGTTTCCGCATACTCATCCAGTCGTCATTTTTTTTCTCTGTAGCAATTATTTCAACCAGATCCTTTTTTATATCAGTTTGCTGCGGTGAAAGCCCGAACCCTGTGACTGTAACTCTCTTGCAAATTCCTTCAAACTCTTCATCGGAACAGGTCAGATATTCTTTCAGGCTGTCATTTGATTCAAGATCCCGATATTCCGTCAGTTTTGCGGCCACGTCGCGGAACGTATGATTTTTTGTATAAATCTGTTTCCATTGGTCGATGGCTTTTTCTATCTTTCTTGTTTTTTCATAGCAGTCTGCCAGAAAATAACGTGCATACAGCGTTTCTGATTTTGTTCCGTTTTTGTCGCTGGATACTGCACGCAGCAGATCGGCTACGGCGTTATCATAACTTTTTCCGGCCATATAGCAAAGTCCTCTTTCTATGAGAGAACGTTGCCGGTAGTCCGGATCCCGCAGGGATTTTTCGAATGATTTTATAGCTCCCGGATAGTCTTTGTTGTCCTTGAGTATTTTTCCCTGGTAATAATACGTTGAATAGGTTTGCGGACTCAGCGATATTGCATAATCTATGGCTTTTTTTGCTTCTTTGTATTGTTTTGAACGATAAAGCTGCAGCCCCATAGCGGCATAAGCTTTCACGTGCCGTTTATTGAGTTTTATCGCTTTCTGATAGAATCCCAGAGAGATATCAGCCCTGTTTGCCTGATCATACAGCTGACCGACATTGTAATAGTTTTCAGCATTGCCCGGATCAAGTTTTGTTAAAAGCAGGTACTGCTTTAAAGCTTCTTTCGGCTGGTTGAATTTCATATAGAGTGCCGCGATCTGCTGCCGGAATTCCACTTCCGGCAGTTCCGCGTCAAATATTGCAGTTTGATTTACAATTTTATATTCCATCAGCGCCAGTTCCGACTTGTTTTCAGCCATATATGCTTTTCCGAGAAAGTAGTGTGCTTTATAATCGTCGGGATCTTTTGACAGAATATTTTTTGTCTTTTTTATTGCCGAGGAGTATTTACCCTGATCCAGAAGTTTTTGAATTTCATCAATACGTTTCGGGGCTGCGATGGACTTTGCTATAAAAAATATGAGAAATGCGACACCTATTCCCAGTGCAGCTATAATAATTATCTGAATTCCGGCCATCTGTCCTCCGATATTTATTATAACACATAAATGAGTTACAATAGCAGTATTTGTATAAGAGTAGTATTTTTAAAGGACTCTGTCAAATTCAAGAACTGGCCGCTGCCGGTTACGTGGTAAGGAAAAATGATTCTTGAACCATCATGGTCAGTCATCATCTTTCCGCCGTTTGTGGCGAACAATCTCCGTTTGAGCTTTTAGAGGAGTAAGTGTACTATGAATTGTAAAAAAAACTGTATCATCGGCGGACTGTTGTTTCTGCTGTATGCTGCAGCAGCACAGACCGAAGGTGAAAAACTTTTTTTGCAGAACAAACCGCAGGCTGCGATTCCTCTTCTTGAAAAGGAAATTTCTGCACCGGATGCTAATCCTGCTGCCTATAATTATCTTGGCATCGCTTATTATCAGACCGGAGACTATGTACAGTCGATTTCTGTTTTTGAGAAAGGACTGAATGTTCCCGGAACGGACAAGAAAGTACTTGCTTTTAATGCAGGAAACAGTGCTTTTGCCGCTGGTGATTATAAGAGTGCAAACAAGTATTATTCTCTGGCAATTGCAGCAGACGCTTTGTATACGGCTCCACTTTTGAACAGAGCCAACAGTTATTTGCGGATGGACAATCTTGAGAATTCCGTTTCCGACTATGAACGATTTCTTGAGATAGCACCCGGTGACGGACAGTATGAAGCGGTAAAAAAACTGGTCGCACTGTTGAAATCTGAAATTGAAAAACGGAAAACGCAGGCGGAACAGGCTGCTGCAGAAGCGGCCCGGCTAAAGGCAGAACAGAAACGGATAGCGGAAGAAACAGCTGCACAGGAAAAAGAAGCTGCAGAACAGAAGGCTGCAGAAGAAGCAAAGCAACAGCAGCTGGCTGCCCAGAAAGCGGCCGCGGAAGCAGCCCGGCGGAAAAAACTGCTTGAAGATGTTGCGTCGTCTCTTCAGGATACCGAGAGTACCAACGTTTCGGCAGGGGCAGAAGATATTATCGAATATAATGATGAAGCGGAACTCGATTAACCAATTTTTTTTCGGAGATAAAAATGTTTAAAAGAATGACAAAAAAACAGAAGATACTGACTCTATCCGGCGTCTGCGCAGCTGCTGTAGTGGCTATTTTCCTTTTTGCGGGGGGCGGAACCCGGAAAACTGCAGAAATTCAGGAAAATGAAATGAAACTTGTGCAGCATTATCGGGACATAGGGCTTTATGATCGTGCCCTGGATCTGCTGGAGAAAAGGATTCTTTCGAATCCCGATGATAAGCAGGCGATGGATCTTATGGATGAGATTGCTGCGCAGAAAGAGGGCAGTGCAGCTCAAAAAGAATCTTCACCGGCAGATTCTTCCGTAAACGTGAATATTGATACGTCAAAAATAAGCAGTGCCATGCAGTCGAGCCTGAGCTCCGTTTCAAGCGAAATAGCCAAAACAAATGAAGCCGCCGCCAAGAATCAGGAAGCGATACAGGCTCTTCTCGAACAGCAGAAACAGCAGGCTGCTGATGCGGCTGAAAAAGCTGCCGAACAGAAAGCTGCCGAAGAACGGGCAAAAGCTGCGGAAGAACAACGGAAAGCACAGGAAGCAGCACTGGCTGAAAAAAGTGCAGCTCTCAGGAAGGAAATAACAACCGTTAACGATCTTATAGAACAGGGGAAAACAAGTCTTTCCATCGGAAATGTAGATGATGCACTCAGCTGTTTTTCAAAAGCACAAAACAATCTTCCTGTTTCGGACGGAGAACCTCAGTTTTCGGCAGGTAAATATTCTGAAATGGCAGAAAGCCTTTATAATGCCGCACGTACGGAAAAAAACGCAGATACGAAAGACCGTCTTGACACTGCAGCTCTGTCTTATGCGAAATCGGCGCTTGACCTTTCGACGAACGAAGCCCCTGCGCATTATATAGTCGGCATGAATGAAGCTTCTGACGGTCATCTGCAGAATGCCGTAAAGGAACTGACCGCGGCCGTCAGAATTGATAACAGCAATTATCTTTACTACTATGATCTGGGGAAACTGCAGTATCGTACGAAAGATTACAGCAGTGCGAAATCGGCTTTTGAAACGGCCGTAAAACTTAATGCCGCTTTTGATCCTGCTGAGTACAACCTCGGCGTTACACTGAACAGGCTCGGTAACTGGCAGGGAGCGCTCGCAGCTTTCAGAAAAGTTCATACGATAAATCCTGCTCACGAAAAATCTTACATTGAAGAAGCCCGTATACTTGCGCGGCACGGAGACAATAACGGAGCGGTAAAAGCCTATTCCTCCGCACTTTCTGTTAATTCGGTGAATATTCAGACATATCGGGAACTGGGTTCCGTTTATTATGCACTTGCCGATTACAGTAATTCTGAAAAATCATTTCAGAAGGCTGTTGCACTTTTGCCGCCCGGAAAATCGGACCCGCTCACGTACTATAATCTTTCAACCGCGCTCTATGCGGACGGTAATTTAAAAAGTGCCCTTTCATACGCTTCGGAAGCCTACGAAAGCAGGGAGTCGCTGCAGCAGGCTTCGAAAGTAAATATCGTCTATAATTATGCACTGATGAACGAAAAAAGCGGTACTGTCGATAAAGCCATAGAATTGTATTCTGAAGTGCTCAAGAATGATCCCGGACATGTAAAGACGAGAATCAATCTCGGAGCTCTGTTTCTCTCCATGAATCCGCCGGATTCCGACAATGCACTGAAGATGCTCAAACCGGCGTATACTGCAGAACCTGATAATTTTGAAGTCAACAATAATCTCGGCAGCGCATATCTTGCATTAAAGGATTATGATAATGCAATAACATATTTTCAGCATGCACTTAAGATTGACAAAAATAATAATGAAACAAGAAAGAATTTGGCCCAGACCTATGCCAGCGCTGCACAATACGACAATGCGAGGGTCCTGTATCTCGATGTGCTGAAGGCTGATAACAAGGACTGGTCTGCGGCGGTTGAACTTGCGAAAGTTTACATCACGCTGGGAGACAAGAGCAACGCCGAGAAATATCTTGTATACGTACAGGAAAATGCACCTGACTTTGAGAAAGATGAAATTGCCACACTGCTGTCGTCCCTGTAAAACGGCAGGCTGCAATTATGTCCGCCTGACCATCCGGAAAAGTTCATCCCGTGTGATAACCGTAAAAACGGGACGTCCGTGAGGGCAGTGCGGGTCCGGAAGATTCATCGTTTCCCGTACGAGCTGTTCTGCAGTTGTATCGTCAAGTATGCCACCATCTTTTATAGCAGCTTTACAGGCAGCTGTTGCAGCCAGTGACGACAGCAGTTCCTCAGGATCAAGATGTTTGTCCAGCAACGCATGTGCCAGATCATTTTCAGTTCCCTGCCACCGTTCCGGAAGAGAGCTGAATTCCCATCTGCCGTCACCGCAGTTTTTTGCCGTATACCCTGCTTTTTTAAGCTTGCCCATGAGTGATTCAAGATATCTGTCGTCGGCCTCGCTCATCGTTTCGACAACATAGGGAACAAGCAGTTTTTGGGCATGTCCGTTATTTTCCATAATGCTGTTATATAAGATGCGTTCATGCGCCGCATGCTGATCGATAAGATAGAGCGACTGTCCTTTTTCCGCTATAAGAAAAACTCCTAGTGCCCGGCCTATATATCGTATTTTGTCTTCTTCCGCAGCTTCTGCTGCAAGTTCTGAAACTTCTTTTTTTACCGGACTGTCATAACCGGACACCGTTTTGATGCGGGGAAAATCTTTCCCATTCCCGGAACCGAAAAACTGTGACCGCAGATCACCTGTTTCTCCAGCTGAAATTTGCGGACCGGCAGCTGTAGTTTTCGTTTCATAATTGAATTCTGCGCCGGAATCTGATACGAATAACGTTGTTTCTGCGGGCTTTTTTTCCGGATTTACGGTGGTAATCGTATAGTCCTTAAGAAATTTCCGGATAGTGGAACTGATGTTGTGATGTAAATCGGAAATGTCTTTAAAACGGGCTTCTTTTTTGGCAGGATGTATGTTGAAATCAACCAGGGACGGGGCCATTGTCACAAAAAGCGCAGCAACCGGATGTGTTCCATTGGGAAAGTATCCCTGCCCGCCATATTCAACCGCCTGCATAAGAGCATATTCCGTCAGCCGGCGGCCGTTTACGTAGATGTACAGCTGCTTCCGGTCGTTTCTGTAGACAGCCGGTTCTCCAATAACGAGCCGGTAAGACCATTCTGCTTTTTTATCAGTTTCATTTTCCTGCCGGAATCCTTCACTTGACCCTTCCAGTTCATAAAATAAGGCCTGCGGTTCAGAAAGAGCAAGCGCCTGAACAAAACGCTGAATCAGTGTCTGTCCTTTCTTCAGATTGAATTTTTGTTTTCCGTCTATTGAAAGTTTGAACGAAATATCTGGAAACGGTAAGGTTTTTTCAATAAAAGTATTCTTACACAGAAGCGATTCACTTGCAGGTCGTTTCAGAAAACGCCGCCGTGCAGGAAAATTCTCAAACAGGGCTCTTGACTCGACTATCGTTCCCTCTACCGGTTGTGAGGGATCAAGCAGATGATCTTCTGTAATGGATGCCCGCATATGCCATGTTCCCGATGTTATGGAGAGGTAACTGACAGCTGCAATTGACGAAAGTGCTTCTCCACGAAACCCCAGCGTAGAGAGGTTCATGAGATCCGTTTCCGTCGAAATTTTACTTGTAGCGTGCGGATGTGCACATATGGCGAGATCTTCTTTCGTCATTCCACAGCCGTTGTCGACAACTCTGATTCTATCAATTCCTCCGCCTTCTATTTCGACCGTCACAGAATCAGCCCCGGAATCGACGGCATTGTCCATCAGTTCCCGCACGGTAGCTGCCGGGCGGTCTATAACTTCTCCGGCAGCGATTTTTCGTGCGACATCTGCATTTAAAATCCGTACCGGCCGGGAGGTCATCATTGGCGGGTTCCTTTTTCGGGTGCACCGGAAGTCCCCGTCTGCTCGTCCGTTCCGGAGAAAAGATCGAGTTCCGGTGTGTCGTCGGTTTCGGGAACGGGCTGATTCATAAGAATTTGTATTTTGCCTTCTATTCTATCTATTTCTTTTTCCATTCCCCTGGCCAATTTAATACCTTCCTCGAAGTTTTTGAGCGCTTCTTCGAGAGAAATATCCGTCTGTTTTATTGAAGTTGTCAGCTCTTCAAGTCTGCTCAGTTTTTCTTCAAAGTTTTTCATGAATGTTCCTCCGGTGCCGTGTTATAATCGATCGTTTGCACGATTGCCGTAATTTTTCCCCGGGCCGGAATAATCTCTATTTCTGCTCCGGTCCTTGTATCTTTCCCGCTTCGCAGTATTTTATGTGTTGTTTTGTCCCGCACCATGGCATATCCTCTGGCAAGTATTGTTTCTGGACTTGAGCTTTCCAGAATTTGTATGCAATTCTGAATATTTTGTCTGGTATCTTTCAGTCTGGTCAACATATTCTCTAGTAAAGCCGTTTTTGCCTGATCAAACCGCGCCAGCAGTGGTTGTTCTATGGTTCGAAACTGCAGTTCCAAATTATCGGGATTGAATGTTTTTACCATAAGTTTTGTATTTTCTATCCGCCGCTCTATCGTATCATGAAAATCCTGAATGGTACGATGCAGATACTCAAGTACTTCTGATTTAAGCGGTACAACCAGTTCTGCCGCCGCCGATGGAGTCGGCGCACGTTCATCCGCAACAAAATCGGAAAGCGCCCAGTCGATTTCATGGCCGACTGCAGACACCACCGGTATTTCTGATTCTGAGATAGCCCGTACGACATTTTCTTCGCTGAACGGCAGAAGATCTTCAAGGGACCCGCCGCCCCGTCCGACGATCAGTACATCACATAATCTGAAAGCATTTGCGGTTTTTATTTGCCGTATTATTGTTTCCGCTGCTCCGTCCCCCTGTACAAGGGCCGGAAGAATAACGACGGATACCGAATTATTTCTCCGTTTTGTAATTTGAAGAATATCTCGGAGTGCTGCACCTGTGGAACTGGTGATAATGCCGATGGTATCGGGGTATACCGGAAGCCGTTTTTTCCTGGAATTATCGAATAAACCTTCCGCAGCCAGCCTTTTTTTTCGTTCGTCGAGCATTTGCAGAATATTGCCGGCTCCTGCTATCTGCATGGAATTTATGATAATCTGATAATTCCCCCGGGGTGCGTACACAGAAAGCTGTCCTCTGCACTGAACCAGCATCCCGTCAGCAGGAATAAAGGTGAGACCTGCCGCTCTGCTTCTGAACATTACGGCGCTAAGCTGTGCTCTATTGTCTTTCAGGGTAAAATAAACGTGTCCCGATGCATTCGGGCGGTAGTTTGAAATTTCTCCTTCTATAACAACTGAAGGAAACGTCCCTTCTATCATATTTTTAAGAAGATCCGTTATGGCTGATACGGAGTATACGGTGTCTTGTACTGCAGAATTCATAGAGTAATTTTATACAATAGGTTTAACTTGTGCAACGGGAGCGCCGATATTTGAAAGGATGAAAACGCTTGTAATTCTTTATGCCGGTAATCCGGCTGCCCACCTTTTTGATACATGTTTTGATGGAAAATCTGCCTGTGAGCTCAGTCTGGCCTGGGCACAGGCGGTTCCGAATGTATGCGCCATACACGTAGTGTCGAATCATGAAAATGCAGCCGGCTGCTCCGCTCTGCTGAAACAGCCGGAAAATACTCCCTGCGAAGTTATCGAAGCCGGGAGCTGGCCGGAAAATTCCCTGCTGCATGCTATAGCGGATTCCTGCAAAAAAACGGAAGCCGATTTTGTGCTTTTTGCCTGGGCCGACTGTCCTTTTCTTAACATGGATTTGACAAGACAGGTGATAGAGACCCATATAAAATACAAAGCCGAATATACTTATGCGGAAGGATATCCATATGGATTTGCTCCTGAAGCACTGGATGCCGGAACAGCAGAAATTTTAGCCCGGATTGCCGATAATCAGAAAAACTCCTCAAATAAAGAACGGAACGTTGCCCGTGATTCTCTTTTTGCCGTCATAAAAACGGATATAAATTCTTTTGAAGTAGAAACGGTTCTTGCTGATTCGGACTGGCGGTTGTACCGGTTCCAGTTTGAATGCAGTACCAGAGGGGGGATGCTGGCCTGTCGCGCTCTCTGGCCGGTTACCGGAAAGTCTGCTGCAGAACTTTCAGCGGAAGCCTCGGCTTGTCCCGATATTGTACAGACTGTTCCTTCCTTTTATACTATCCAGATAGAAGGTTCCTGTGCAGGTTCCTGTGTGTACTGCCCGTATCCCTCTGCCTGCATGAAAAAATATGGAAAAAATCCTCGGGAGACAGACATCCGGATGCCGGTTGATAAATTCGGAAAACTGGTAAACGATATTTCCGTTTTTTCGGAACAGGCCGTCGTTGCTCTTTCCGCGTGGGGGGAACCGCTTCTGCATCCGCAGTTTACAGAATTTGTAGAACGTGTTCTTGAGAAACCGGGGCTTTCCGTGCTGGTCGAGACCACAGGAACGGAAATTACGGAAGAACAGTGCCGCAACGTTTGTTCTATCGTAAAGAAGTATCCCGGGAGGACTACCGGAATTCCGCAAATTATATGGATTGTTTCTCTTGATGCCGTGGATGCTGCAGGGTATGGAAAAATGCATGGATACGATACATCTGCTGCAGGGAAGAACTTTGCAGCTGCACAGAATACAGTATCGCTCCTGGAGAATTTTTTCCCCGGCACTGTATACCCGCAGTTTCTCCGGACGAATAAAAATGAAGATCAGCTTGAAAAATTCTTCAGATTCTGGAATGAAAAACAAAGTCCGTCCGATGGAAAGTGTATTATACAGAAGTATGATAATTTTGCCGGCCTGCTGCCGTCCGATAAACCGGCGGATTTATCTCCGCTGGTCAGAACTCCGTGCTGGCATATTCGTCGCGACATGACAATCCTTGCCGACGGAACTGTTCCTTACTGCAGAGAGTGGGTTCTTGACGGCGGTATCGGTAACGTGTTTAATGAATCGATTGAATCCGTCTGGAAAAAAATCAGACCGCTGGTGAATGATCACATAAACGGAAATTATTCTGATAAATGCAGGGTTTGTGATGAATACTATACCTTCAATTTTTAACGAACGACAGATAAACCGGACTGTGCTGGGAGGAACCGAGCAGTGCAGAAATGTACAGATGCCGGTTTCGGTATTGCTGTTAAACAGCAGCGGAAGCCATTTCAGAATTCAGATGCTTGAAAATATTCTTAAATGCGGTTTTGAATCGGTCGTATCGATGGAAACAGACCCGCAGAATTATAATATAGAGAGCTTCTCACGCAGATTTCCGTCCGTGCGTTTTATCATCCCGCTGGAAGAGACGACAGAAGGAGATCTCATTAATATCGGAATGTCCGAAATAAAATCGGAATATGTGCTTGTTGTGCGTGATACGCTTCATTTGCCGCCGGCTTTTCTGTTGCCGCGACTTGCGCAGCGGATACTTCATGACGGACAGTTTTGCATTGTTCCCCGTCTTATTTCGGAAGAGGGGCAGGGGCTGCCGGTACAATTTATTCCGTCGGTAGCACGATCCCGGCTGTCGGTTACTCCGTCTGCCGCTGTTACCGACGGCATGCCGACTTTGTATCCGTTTGATTATATCGGTTTATACAATCGCCGTAAATTTGTGCAGCTCGGCGGTTTCGATTATACGATAACGGCTCCGTACTGGCAGAATCTGGATCTTGCACTTCGTTCCTGGCTCTGGGGTGACAAAATAACGCTGTCGACTTCTTTTCAGTTGTCGTATGCTGCAGAAACTCCTGCACCGGATATGACTGCAAATCTTTCGTATACGCGGTTTTATCTCAAAAACCTTGTACCACGATATAAGGCGGATCACGGGGTCATACCGAAATCGGCTTTTTTCGTATTCCTGCCGCGCTCGGGATGCGGTTTTTTTGAAACCGTCAATCAGTTCAGGGATGCAGATTCCTGGGTCAGAAAAAATAAATTCCGTTTTAGAATGGATGCCAAATATCTTATAGAAAACTGGGGAAAGACAGAATGACCATCGTTGTCGTACAATGCAGAATTTCGTCTACGCGGCTGCCGGGGAAAGCCGTCAAGCTTATCGGAGGAAAACCCCTGCTTGCGTGGACGCTCGATGCTATGAAAAAAGTTCCTGCCGACGGCTATTTTGTTGCGACGGACGCTCAGTCTGAGCAGCAGCTCAAACCGATAGCAGCTGCCTGCAACTGGGATCTCTTTGTCGGGCCGCTGGAAGATGTTCTAAAAAGGTTTTGTCTGCTTGTAGAAAAGACCGGGGCTGATACCATCGTCAGGGCGACGGCTGACAATCCGTTTCTGTTTTATGAGGCGGCACAGGCTCTTTTGAATGAATATCGCCGCCGTTCCCGTGTGGAAAAATGTGATTATATAACCTGGAGCGGGTTACCGCATGGCTCCGGAATAGAAATACTGAACGCAGCATCACTGCTGAAAGCCGAATCTCTTACGAACCTTCCGTATGATCATGAACACGTGGGCCCGTCTCTTTATAAGCACCCGGATATTTTTACTTCGCATGTTCTTAAAGCTCCGTCCCGGTGGAACCATCCGGAATTTCGTACGACAATTGATACCACGGCGGATTACCGCAGAGCACTTCAGATAGTGCAATTCCTTTCAGACGGAGCGGCACCGTCTGTCCCATATACAACGGAACAGATTCTTTCTGCCCTCCATAATCCTGTTATCGCGAATCCCGTTCTGCTTGTTCCAAGTACAAAAAAAGGACACGGTACGGGGCATTTGAGACGGTGTCTGTCGGCCGCCGGGAAAAAATGTTTTTTTGTCTACATTCCTGAACATCCGGAACTTGAAGGAACGCAGCAGCTTATACATGAAACGACCGGGCTCACCGACTGGCAGATTGTCCGGGAACTACCGGATAAATCTGACTATGCGCTCATTGTGACTGATCTTTTTTCCATGGATGAAAATGACGCCAGTCGGTTCTTTGAGAGCAGCGTCGTTGCCTCAATTGATGAAGGATCGTCATACACACGATATACAGATTTTCTGCTTGATATTATTCCTTCGTTCCGCCTCGAACGAAAACCGAATCTGGCAGCTCCCGCGCTGATTCCGCTTCCCCACCGTACGCGTCAAAAACCTCATGTTCAGACTTCCCGTGATTTTGAAAAAATTCTCGTTATGGCCGGTGGTGAAGATCCTGCTGATTTAGTCATTCCCGCGGCGCTGGCTTTTGCGCTTCCGGGAAAACAGGTCACAGCTATCTGCCAGAGAAAGACTGAAGCGGAAAAAAGAATTGCAGCTGCCAGGCTGTCGTCTGTCCGCGTCGTTGAGAATATCCCCAACCTTAAAGAGTCGCTTGCAGATTATGACCTTGTCGTTACTCATTACGGTTTTACCGCTTTTGAAGCGACCGCTGCCGGTTGCGCTGTTTTATTGCTGGCAACGACGCCGCTTCATGCGGCACTTGCCGGAAAATACGGATTCAGATGTCTGCGCCGCAGAGAACTGACGACAGCAAAAGTTCGTAAGTATCTCGAAAGTCCTGAGCTGTTATATCCTGCATCTGTAGAGAAACTTTTTTCGACTGAGATTAAAGACAGTGATACCCTGCCGGAACTGATTCTCCGGCTGGCTGGTGGAAAGCGATTACAGTGCCCGGTATGCCGTCGTCCTTCCAGCCCCGCGGATACGGTCGTTGCCCGTACCCCCGAACACACCTTCAGACGATGTGCTGCCTGTGGTACTCTGTTTATGTCGTGGACAATGCAATCCTCTGCAGCGGACTATGGATCAACCTATTTTAATGAATTATATAAGAAACAATACGGAAAAACCTATCTGGAAGATTTTACCTCTATAAAAACACAGTGCGTCAGAAGAACTTCCGTTCTCGATGCGCTTTACCGCCGTCGGTTTCATGCGGCTGTTACCCCTTCCGTTCTCGATATCGGCTGTGCCTACGGTCCGTTTCTCGATGCTGCAGCAGATTCCGGATGGCAGGTTTTCGGAACTGATATTTCTGACGACGCTGTTAATTATGTACAGAATACGCTTCTGTTTCCGGCCGTCTGTTGCCGGTTTCCTGCTTTTGATCCGTCGAAGGAATTCGGAATACGAAATTTCGACGCTGTTACTATGTGGTACGTTATTGAACATTTTATCGACCTGGATGCCGCACTAAAAAAAGTATCTGAAATATTGAAAAAAGACGGTTTGTTTGCATTTTCGACACCGTCGGCTTCCGGTGTATCGGGAAGATTTTCTACAGGATCCTTTTTTGAAGCGAGCCCTGCAGACCACTATACGCTGCTTGAACCGGGACGTATAAAGGCAATTCTGGAGCGGTACGGTTTTCGTGTCATAAAGATACTTTCAACCGGACACCATCCTGAACGTTTTCCCCTTATGAAAAAATATGGATGGCCGGTAAAGTCGGCTGCGTACCGTATGCTTTCGACGGCCAGTCATTTTTTCCATCTTGGAGATACGTTTGAAGTCTATTGCAGAAAGGAAAAAGAAATTGGATAAAGGTGAAAATATTCTGATACTTGGTGCCGGTTTAATGCAGAAACCCGCAATTCTTGCAGTGAAGGCGCTTGGATATACAGCCGCCGTTGTGGATGTAAATCCGGATGCCTGCTGCGTTCCGATAGCTGACCGGTTTCAACCGATAGATCTCAAGGACAAAGAATCCATCGTACAATTCGGTGCCGGACTCCGGCAGGAAGGAGGCCTCGCAGCTGTTTTTACGGCGGGGACCGATTTCTCTGCCTCTGTTGCGTATGCGGCTGAAAAACTGGGACTTCCCGGACATCGGTATGAAGCTGCCCTGAATGCAAGCATAAAGACGCGGATGAGATCCTGTTTTACCGCAGCAGGAATTCCGTCTCCTGTGTTCAGACGCGTGAATTCTCCTGTTCCCGAAAATTTAAAAGATGAACTTTCCTATCCCGCGGTCATAAAACCGGTTGATAACATGGGGGCACGAGGCTGCCGTATGATTCGTACCGCAGCAGAATTTGATTTCGCCGTTGAGGCTGCGCTGCAGGCCTCAGGAAGCGGAACTGCCATTCTGGAGGACTATATGGACGGTCCTGAATATTCCATCGATGCTATCGTCTGGAACGGTTCTCTGACTGTTACTGGTTTTGCCGACCGTCATATTTTTTTTCCGCCGTATTTTATCGAGATGGGACATACTATGCCGACCGCCGTCGGCGGACGGCAGCGGAGCGAACTGATCAGCACTTTTGCGCTTGGTGTCAAAGCTCTGGGACTTACATGCGGTGCTGCAAAAGCTGATATAAAATATACCACCGCAGGACCGATGATCGGCGAGATAGCGGCACGGTTATCGGGAGGCTATATGTCGGGATGGACCTATCCGTATGCTTCCGGCTGTAATCTTACAGAGCAGGCTCTGCTGGTGGCTCTGGGAAAACAACCGGATTATCTTGTACAGCATCGCCGTCCTGTAGCCTATACGCCGGTCCGTTCAGAGCCGCCGGAACAACCTTTTGAACTTTTCGAACTTCCCTGTAATGCGGTGAGCGCCGAACGTGCGTGGATATCTATTCCCGGTATCGTACGAAAAATGACCGGCGCTGCGGAATCGTCCGGTATTCCCGGCGTGCATGCTGTTTTTCCCCGCATCGGAACAGGTGATGAAGTTGTTTTTCCCCGGAATAATGTTGAAAAAGGCGGGAATGTTATTACTGCAGCCGCTGACCGGAAATCTGCAGTGGCAGCGGCCTGCCGCGCGGTGAGCAGCATAACCGTTGAATTAGAACCTTGTAACCGGGCCACGGAATCTTTTCTGACCGGGAAAAGTTCCGGATTTGATAAAGATTTTCCTCCTGCTGCTTTTCTGCTTTCTGTACAGGCTGAAAAAGAATTTCTGACGTACTGTTCGGGCCCCGGCCGGTCGGAAGTCATCGCCGCCGACGTCCCGGCTGGTAAAAATCTGCCGCCGTGTCTGAACGATGAAAGCATATTGGATCTTGAAGACTGGAATCATGTATCATTCAGGGATAGTCTGGCGCGGTTTGATACGCTGCGTCGTCATCATGCTGCAATACAGGGCTCCGTATTCTGGTCCGCATTTATCAAAGGCGGAATACAGGGGGCGCTCTATAGTATTGACACTGCAGGAGAAAACGGAGAAGCATGGTGAAACTGAAAACGAAACTGTTTATGCTGGCCGCTGTTTTTATTGTTTTCTGCTCCCGGCTTTTTGCAGCGGCAGATGCTCCGAAGCAGAATAAAAACCTGCTTAAATCATGTTCCGAAACTGGTACTATCATTTACTGGGATTCGCTTTCCGGAAGCGGCGTCCTTGAAAAAAACGGTCATCAAATTTCATTTCGTATCGACGATCCGGCTGTACTTTTTGATTTTAACAAGGTGTCCTTTACTGATGCCCCTGTTATCAGAGACGGCGCCGTAATGGTGTCCCCGGATTTTCTTGCTGTAACTGAAAAATTCTTCCAGTCACAGAACAGCGAAAATAAATACCGCATCGGAGCGATTCTTGTAGATCCGGGACACGGCGGAAAAGATCCGGGCGCAATGCGGACACAGGTGATAGACGGAAAAAAAGTAACGCTGAAAGAAAAAGATATAACGCTTAAAGTCGGAAAAATGCTCTATAATCATTTAAAAACTTCCTATCCCGATAAGCAGGTACTTATTACCCGGACGGATGACAGATTCCTTTCGCTTGCTGAACGTACCGATATGGCTAATTCCATAAAACTAAAGCCGAACGAAGCAGTCATTTATATTTCCGTTCATGTGAATGCGTCCCTCTCTCCGAATGCGTCCGGCTATGAAGTGTGGTATCTTTCTCCTAATTATAGAAGAGAAGTTCTGGATACCCCTTCTTCTTCTGAAGATAAAGAACTTCTGCCAATCTTGAATTCAATGATGGAAGAAGAATATACAACCGAAAGTATTTTGATTGCAAAATTTATTATGGACGGTCTGAAAGTTCAGATAGGAAATGACAGCAAGGCCCGCGGTATACGGGCGGAAGAATGGTTCGTGGTAAAAAATGCAAAAATGCCGAGCGTGCTCGTTGAAATGGGATTTCTCTCAAATTACAAAGAGGCGTGCCTTCTTAATGATGATGCGTACTTGCAAAAAATCAGTCAGGGGCTGTATAATGGTATAACTGCTTTTGTGACGCACTTTGAACGATCCCGCGGTTTTACAGGAAGGTAAATGAAAAATAAATTCTGGGAAAAGATAATCATACTTTCAATAGGAGCGGCCTTCGTTTTATCGTTTGCTTTATGGTTTCTCGCACCGCACCGGCGGCGGTATGTAATGAAATTCCAGTCTACCGATCACGACGGTCTTTGCCTCGAGGAACGGTATGTCCCCGTTTCGGCCGGGGACAGCATGCTCCAGTTTGTCGATGAACTTCTGCTCGGTCCTGAAACTGCTCATTACCGTCATCTGTTTTCTCCCGGAACCCGTACGATATACTGCTTTGTGCGGAATAAAGTTCTGTTTGTGAATCTTTCCGATGAGGTACTGCTTCAGACGGGAGATTCTTCGTCTATACGGGATGGTACTGAAATATTCAAAGAAAATATTTTGAGTAATTTCAGAAATATAAAAGGAATAGAGATGTTTGTCGGTGGAAAATATGTATCATGGGCAGAGTGATTGGCGGTAAGGAGTCAAAAAGACTCAAAAAAGCGTTGACAAAATGACTGTCTTATTAGATACTATTTAAATAACAAGGCTACATCTATAGAGTTTTAAAAGGAGCTTCTAATGAAGAGGACTTTCAAATTAATTGCTACGGTTATGCTCATTGCAGGCGCGATTGCATTTGCAGATGAAGCAACTGTTATTGATTTCACTCTGCTTGATGCTGATATTATTGCAGATGAGAATGGAAATCCGACTGAAAACAGTCGTACAGTTATGGATTATTCTGTAGCTGCTGGTGCTACCTTTACCGAAGATCAGAAAGCGCTTATGAAAACTTCTCTTGCGCTTCCTGACTGGGAAGTGAAGCTTAATTCTTCAGCACGTTCTGTACAGAGTCTTGCTCTGTCAAAAGTCGTTGCCGCACCGGTAAAAGATTCAGCCAGTGTTCCTTTTGCCGGAAATAAGGTTATGGGTGTACGCGTTGTATTCCCTGAAGCTTCAGTCAATGCAAATGCAAAGATTGTTCCGGCATTCGAGATTCCTGCTTATGAACCGCTTTCAACTGCGGACGAGAATGGTAATCGCCAGGCTCCTACCGATGAAGAAAAAGCAAGCGGAAAAACATTGTTTGAAGACGGTTACGGTGTCGTAAAGAATGTTGGTACGATAAAATCTCTCGCCGTAACGACGATGGGTATGAATTATCCCGAGGCATTATATGTGCTTCTTAAAGATACAGACGGTGTTGAACACCGGTATTTTATGGGATATCTTGGATTTGACGGCTGGAAAACATTAAAATGGAATAACCCGAACTATATCTCGGAAGTCCGCAACCGCGAAATCCGTATTTATCCGATTTATCCGAGAGGTCTCCCGTTCGTGAAATTTACCGGATTCCAGGTTACGCGTGATGCTGCCCAGCAGGGTGGTGATTTTATCGGTTATTTTAAGGATGTTAAAATAATTTACGATAAAGCCCTCCTTACAACGGAACGTGATATTGCAGACGAGGATCTGTGGGGTATCGTTCAGGGTAAAGAAGATTCACGACAGAATGCTGAAATGCTCAAATTTGGTGACCAGCAGGTTAACCGCTATCTTGAAAAAGAAAAACTGGCACAAGAGAATGAGTTTACTTCAAGTCTGAACACAACATCTGATTCTAATGCTCCTGCTGCAGGAACAACAGCTCAATAAGACGGCTTTGTTTTGTTAAAAAGGCGCTTCGTATGAAGCGCCTTTTTTAATATAGATTGATTTAAGATTTAGTATGTGTTAAGTTATAGATATGGTATCAAAAAAAGACACGGAAAATTTGGATTTGCTGCCTGCAAAGGAAGAATTGAAAGCCGTTTATGAGTCTTATATTCCTGTTCTTACAACTATAAAAGACAATATAGAACAATCACTGAAAAAATCGATTCAATTAGCTTCTATGCCTACCTATAAATCCCGGGTAAAGACATTTCAGAGTTACTATCGAAAAATAATACGCGTAAAATCTTGTACGGAATTTCATGACCGGAAATTAATCTGTCTCACTGATATGATCGGTATCAGAATTATATGTGCTTTTCTGGAAGATCTTTCCGTAGTGGAATCGCAGATAAAGACGTTGTACGATGTCAAGGAAATAGAACACAAGGGAGCCGCCCAGAATTTCAGGGAATTTGGTTATGAATCGGTCCATATTCTTATCACCATACCGGAAGATTGTATTCCTGATCAGCTGTCTGCGCCGTATCCTCCTGTGACGTTACCGGATGAATTAGTTTGTGAGATACAGATCCGGACGATTCTGCAGGATGCATGGGCTGAAGTTGAACATGAACTCATTTATAAAAGCGAATTTTCGCCTTTTGATATGCCGCTGCGGAGAAAACTTGCTTCAATTAATGCAAGCCTCAATCTTGCAGATATTATTTTTCAGGAAATAAGGGATTATCAAAAAGAGCTCCAGGGCCAGGTAGCGAAACGCAGAGAATCTTTTTACCGGCAGGTAGATACTATGACCCAGTCCTTTCTTCCGGTACCCTCGCAACCGGCTCCGGAAAAAAATATACAGCGGATATCACCGTACATCCGTGGTACTGTTGATGATCTGCTTTTAAAAGGATTGCAGGCACATAATAACGGAGATCTTCCTGCTGCCATAAAAATTTATACTGATATTATAAAATCAGAACCGGCACCCGACGATTCAGTTATGACCGTAATACACAAGCACCGCGGTATGGCATATTTTGCTGAGAATAAATACGATGAAGCTCTTGCAGATTTCAGAGAAAGCGAGAAATATTCGCAGACGAACTTCAGGACAATCTATTATGAAGGAATAGTCAATAATATTAAGAGCAATTATCTGCAGGCGATTGACTGCTTTACCCGTTCTCTTGAACTGAATGAATTCCAGTCACATGCCCATTTTCACCGTGCTGTTGCATACTATCAGATAAATGATTATGAAAACGCCTTAAAGGACCTTGCTGCGGCTGAAAAACTGGGACTCAAAGATGAGGAATGTGATGCACTCTATAAAAAACTCAGTGAAAAACTTGATATGGAAAAATAGCATAATTCCTTGTTTGCTTCTTGACATAATAGTTCCTATTTGATATAGTATTTCCACTGACGCTGAAACGTCATACTGTATGTCTCCTTCGTCTAGTGGTTAGGACATCGGGTTTTCATCCCGACAACAGGCGTTCAATTCGCCTAGGAGATGTTAAGTAAAACCTTGTAATATAAAAATTACAAGGTTTTTTTGTTTTAAAACCCGTAGAGGATATTCGTTTCTTTTCAAGTTATTGACGTAAACATTTAGAAATACTAAAATCCTAAAATTATGTCGAAAATATTTGTTTCCGCTAAGTTTTTAAAAATTGTATTTTTAGTTTTTATTGTACTCGGTTTTTTATATACTGCTATTTTTTCTTTATTTTGCGGTTTTGAAAGAAAACTGGCAATCAGGCAGTATGCGGAAAAATCTTTTGAAAATCTTGATTATATGACAGCTTTGATCCATTCTCATTTTGATTTTATAATATCCGATTTAACTTTTCTTTCCAGATGTAATGAAGTTCAAAAAGGATTTATTGAGAAAAAGGAATTCACCAGATCAGTAATAGAAACTGAATTTCTTAAATTTTCTGATTCCAAAAAGGTTTACGATCAAATCCGGCTGCTAAATGAAAAGGGAGATGAAGTAGTGCGGATAAATTATGATCTTGATAAATCAGAAGTCATTCCAAGTAACGAACTCCAGAATAAAAAGTCCCGCTACTACTTTACGGCAATAGAAAAATTAAAAACACCGAAAATTTATATGTCACCTTTCGATCTTAATATTGAACATAACGTTATTGAACAACCTGTAAAACCTATGATTCGGTTTGCTATTCCTCTTTTTGATATTACAAAGCATTTTAAAGGGGCGGTTGTTCTAAATTATCTTGGAAATGTGGTACTGAATGATATTAAAAACGCATCTTTAGGATTTACCGGAGCTATTTATCTTTTGAATCAGGAAGGTTACTGGTTATATAATAATGAAAATTCTGATTTAGACTGGGGTTTTATGTATGCTGATGGAGTTCATAAATCTTTTTCAACTTTTTTCCCTGAAGAATGGATATATATTTCTTCGTCTGCCAGAACACAGAAAATCATGGGAAATAAACTGATTACATCGGTAACTATCTCACCATTATCAGATCAGTTTTGCAATATACATAAAAGAAAATGGACAATAGTCAATTCCATTTCCCTGATGGGTATGGGAGTTTCCAACAGGCAATTCTTACATAAGTATGCATCTTTATCAGAAATTATTTTACCTTTATTCGTACTCATAGCTGTAATTTTTGCAAGAGTATTTATTCAACGCGGCCAATATAAAAAGAATCTGGAATATACAGCACTGTATGATGCACTTACCCGTCTTCCTAACAGAAATTTACTGTACGACAGACTAGATGAAACCATGAAGAAGGCTGCCAGATATTCATTTTTATTTGCTATAATTTTTATTGATTTGGATGGGTTTAAATTCGTGAATGATTCGTACGGGCATGAGGCTGGTGATGAGCTGCTTACTCAAGTCGGACAGCGTTTGCAGAGATGTGTGCGGGAATCTGACACTGTTTCGCGCTATGGTGGAGATGAATTTGTCATTCTGTTATCAGGAATAGAAAACAGAGAAAATTGTGAAACAATAGCTAAGAAAATACTAATTACTTTAAATGATAAATTTATTCTCAA
>JALCCK010000002.1 GCA_022640795.1 Treponema sp. | reverse complement strand
GCAGCCTTCCGGCTGCTGCCCGTTCTTCTTTCCACCGTGCATTCCTGCACCGTGGCTACGCACTGACCTTCTGCATAACTTCCGTTATGTTTTTCTTCCCTTCCCTTTTTTGTCAAATATCTCCGCCCTTTATTACTATTATATAGAAGACTTTCTTCTCAGGGCTCTCTATGTTCGCTCTTGCGAGTGAATTGACTATATCATTTTTTTCTGTCTTTTGTCAAGAGGTGAATAATTAATTTATAAAAATTAATTTTCATCAATTAGCATTTCGGCCGGCATTTCATTATATCATCTCTGTTATGTCGGTGGAAATGAATATAACATAAATCCTACAAAATAATCAAGACCTAAAAACATATTTTTTGAAAATTATTTGTAGCTGATAAAACCGACGGACTGCTCTTTCTGAAAAATCAACCGATAGTATAACTGCCGTTATGCTCTTTATCTGCAGGTCGATAGAGAATAACTATATTTCCTATAATTCGTACTACTTCAGCACCACATTTATCAGCAAGAGACTGGCTCAGTTCCGTCTTATCTTCCTTAAAATCAAGAAATTTAATTTTAATTAGCTCATGGAAAGTCAATGATTGATCAGTTTTTCTTTCAAGAGACTCTGTAATTCCTTTCTGTCCGATCCATATAACCGGTTTTAAATCATTCGCATATTTACAAAGAAGACCCCTCTGCCGGGAAGTTAAAGCTATCATATTTTTCAGACTCCATCAAAAACGGATTTAAAATGTACAAGATAATCGATAAAAGAACCATAACAGGCAACAACTGAGACGGAAAACAAAATAGTTGCAGCAATATGAAAACCTGGAAGCTGCGCGCTTATATTGATTCCAAGCCGGAGCAGGGTCTCTATGCATACAACAAACAAACCGGAGATAACGTAAAGAACAGTCTTAAACTTTCCTCCTTTTCTTGCAGCGATAGCAACGCCTTTCTTTGCTGCAGCCATACGCATAAAATTCATACTGAATTCACGATAGACAATCAAAATAAAAAGAGCCGGATGGAGGTATCCAAAAGGACTCCCTGTGATCTTTCCAGAAAGCATAAAGCAGGTAAATGTCGTAAGGTGAACAATTACATCCGCAAATGGGTCAAACATTTTTCCAAAGTCGCTAACTTCATTATTTTTCCGGGCATAATGACCATCTAAATAATCCGTAAATTCCATGAATCCCAGCAGCGGTAACAGTATAAAAGCAGATCCGATAACAAAATGTCCCGTCCACAACGGAATAAAATATAAAATAAAAAAAACAGGAGCCAGAACAACTCGTATAAATGTAAATTTGTTGGATGTTTTCATATCTTAAGTAGTAATTGAAGACAGGAAAAAGGTCAATGGTGTATTTAAGATACTGTTAAATCTTATACTACGTCAAAACAAAATACTGTCAAAATGCCGGGGGCGTCATAGTATTATAAAACATTTATGAACCGTGGAGAAAAATGACCGGAAGAATCCTTAAATCTCAGTATATAGTCGGACGTACGGTGAACTCCCCCCGGCAAAAGGAAAAATTCCGTATAGCTGTCACGAGTACTATAGTCAAAGAAGCTTCTGAAAAATGGAATCAAGAATACAGCGTGGTCCACTTTTTTATCTGTCTGCCGTGTCATCGAAGAAAGCTTCTTTTTTTCGCCGTTTTCCAGCGAAGAATCTTTATCATAATTTATACCAGAAATTTTATACCATATTCGAGGTAAAGGCAGGAGGACCTTCGGGGGCAACTGCATTACAGTTAGTTCAATAAAGATTTTATCTGAAGTAGTTTGAGGTAGAGAAAAAAGCTGGTTATCAACCAGAATTGAGTTGTTTTCAACTCTGACTGATAGAGAATCGGGCAAAGTTCCAAAGTTTTTATAAAACGAAACAGCAAAAACAAACGAAACGGTAATATACAGAAGCAAAACCAGCGGGAATATAATTCTGTATGAAATGGCACAAAAAATACCGGCAGCTATTATACCTATAAACCATTTTACATCGGAACCGGAAAAATTAAACGACAGCTGCGGCAGCACCAAAAGAGCAACCGTACCAGCTGCAACAGCACAACTTAAAAGTATACAAGCACAAGAAAACCGGGCATGGACATAGTGTTTATGAAACACTTTTCCGACTAAAATACACAAAAAGCTACCCAGCGACGCTCCTGCACATAGGCAACA
The DNA here is from genome assembly GCA_022640795.1 of Treponema sp. GTDB lineage: Bacteria > Spirochaetota > Spirochaetia > Treponematales > Treponemataceae > Treponema_D. The sequence continues at coordinate 89,504 of JALCCK010000002.1, read as the reverse complement.
AACTGCCGAATACAGGGTAAAGGGGAATTCCATTACGGGTAAGCCTTAAAATCCTGAACAACACTTATCGTTGATTCGATCTTATAATCCGGAAGAATTTTTTTTGACTCAAGTACGGCTTTCTCTACCAGCGCAGAAGAATCGGCAACTCCCTGCAGGGTAACGGTTTCATCTGTAATGACCGCCCGAAGAAAATTTATATTCAATTTGCTGTCGAAAACAAGCTTGTTTACAAGTTTCTGGGCTGTCAAAAGATTATTCAGTTTTTTTTCTCCAGCCCGTTCTTTTGCCGGAGTAATATAACTTTTTACCATGTCAACTATAATATCAGAAGCAGCATCAACATCAAGAAGTCCCGTATTCATCACCAAATGGAAATGTGATGGATCTTCATTTTCAAGATTAAAAAAACTTTTATGAAATCCAAGTCTGTTGGAATCACTTTCTTCAATTCGCTGGCGAGCCTGTTTATCATCCCAGCTAAACTCTTTCTTTAACCGTTCAATTCGAATTGAATCCTTTGTCACAAGCCGGAAAGACAACAAATTCGGGAGATCTTCAAGAATAATAAAAGCGCCCCGCCCAATCAGAATACAGTTCCCTTCTGATGCAGCCTCAAGAATTGCAGTCTGCAGATAATCCAGATACTCATCGCGGTCCTTCGCTAAAGAAGCGAAAAAACCAGGCTTTTTTTCATCATATTTTCTTAACTTTTCCTGCGGAAATCCAAGTCGTACAATTGTCTCTTCTATTATTTTCCGATTAATGAATTTATATCCCAGTTTTTCTGCAGCTGCAGCTGCTGTTTCATCGCCAAGGGCAGCCACCTGTCTAGAAATCGCAATTACGGCCATAAGCGTCTCCTTTTCAAAAGAAAACAAACAATTGTTTTTACAGTTCTTTTGTATTATGATAGAACGAAATAAAGTTTATGTCAAAAGAAAATATACAAGAGGAAAAATGAAAACCGGCAATACGTCACTCGTTTGGAAAGAAAAAACAAAAAAGGCACTATTACAAACCGTTGTAATGACCGTAACGGAAACTGAAAGTATAGCACCTGATGGTAAAATCGGTCATTACATTGTTATGGATGCGCCTGACTGGGTTATAACAGTGCCCGTCACAGGAGATTCTTTTCTCATGGTCGAACAATGGAGACACGGGGAACAGGCTCTGAGTATGGAATTCCCCGGTGGGGTAATAGAAAAAAACGAAGATCCCAAAGCAGCCGCTGCCAGGGAACTAAGCGAAGAAACGGGCTATACGGCAGGACAACTTGTAGAGCTTGGCTGCATGAACCCCAACCCGGCACTTATGTCAAACCATGTGCATATTTACGCTGCGTTCGATCTTAAAAAAACAAAACCGCAGCAATTAGATAGCGATGAGTATGTAAATTTTATGCAAATAAAACAAAGTGATGTTTTTGAGCAAATAGGTACAAAAAAATATCCGCATGCACTGATGGCCGCCGCTCTGGCTCTCTACAGGAATTATATTGAAAACAATAAAAAATAAACGCATCCCTTTTTAACTGGAATGCGTTCAGGAGCCTTTATCAAAAGAATTTTATTCCGGCCTATTTTTCATCCGATCATTTTTTTGTGGAATCATATGGTTCATATTTTTTTGATGGATTATAGGTTCCTTCCCTATATTCTCCGGAAAGGCTGGGTATTTTCATTTTCATACCGGGTAAAATCAAATTCGGATCACCAGGGTTGGGCATCGAATCTTTATTTGCCTGATACAAATTCTCCCATAACAGAGGATTATTATAAACATAGGGGCGTCCCGAAATATTCCAGTAGCAATCTTTCGTTTGTGCCCAGGGGCGGACAATATAAAACTCGGGCAGCGGAATTATTTCATGGACATCACTGAGAGCTGCAAGAACGCTTTTCGCATAATCAGTCGCTCCGGCATAATCTTCTTTATCATAAGATTTTTCAGCATTTGAATAGGCAGTCTCTCCGGCAGAATATGCCATAGGATAATCACGATCAGCATGAATTCCCTTTGCCCATGTCAGCCGGTTCTGTGCCAGCCGCATTTGTTTATCCGCCTCTGATTTTGCAATCATTTTCTCGATAAAGGCCTGTGATAATTTTGCATTTTCCACAGCCTTTTTTGAATAGTCTTGTGATTGTTCATACTCACCGGCATCGAAAGCCCGCTGAGCTTCCTGCGTATATTCATCCGCCAGTTTCTGATACGTATTATTTTTATAGCTTGCAGCAAAAACCAGGCTTTCTGCCACTACTACTATGCTGATCAGGAATAACTTCTTCATTTTGCAGCATCTCCTTCTGCATCTGCAGTTACTTGAACATTCTCATCCAGTCTAATTACCGCACTTTCAGGATCAGCATACGTTCCTTGTTCAATAAGCTCAGCATCAGGAGATTCAATACCTTCGACAGGTTCATCTCCGATTGGTGCAATAGTATCCGCTTCAGAAGCATAATTTTCGGTAGAAGAAACAGCAGCTTTTGCAGCATCTATAAATTTTTGTGCTTCAGTTCTTTTTTCCGCTACAGATTCGTAGAGAGTTGTAAAATCGGCGGAAGCTTCCTGATATGATCCGTAAGCCCCTTCAAGGTCCTGCGTTACATATTGAGAATCTCCGTACTTGAAAAGATCAGCAGCTTTTTTATAGACGTCTTTCTCTGCCACCCCGGCTTTAACGCTGTCTGCTGCTTTTTTCTGGGTAAGGGCCTTATTCCTTTCCGCATCGGCAAGCGATCTGAATCCATTCTTTAGAACTGCCTGATACGCAGAACACCCTTCTTCTGCTTTTGCTTTCAGATCCGATCCACTGGCACCTGATTCATACAAATCTATTACTGCTGCATAAGCAGCTTCGCCTACAGAATAGTCTTTTTTATCAATTGCTGCAAAGCCCAGTTTATCTACCCGGGTTTTAGCCGCATAGCCCAAAGCTGCTTTTTCCAGTGCCTGATATCGTGCAGTCATATCATTTATTCTGTCTGACAAGTCTGTCGTCTTCAATTCACCGGTATAATCACTTTGCAACTTCTTATAAGAAGTTTCTGTCTGATTCCAAGCCTGATCAAGAAGAGACGGCGCATCGGCCGCGACTGCGAGGTCCCGTGCATTCTCCGTTTTCTTAAATAAAGTCGCATTTACCTCGGTAAAATCTTCGGGAATGACCGGTGCAACTTCCTGTTTTGGTTCTTCTGTTGTTTTTTCAGTAGTTGAATTTTCCTGAATCTGCGGTTCCTCAACAGGCGCGGGACTTTCTTCTTCCGGAGTTGATTTACAGGAAATCAAAAACAGGACGCCCGCAAGACAAAGAAAAAGAATTTTATATTTTTTCACTTTTTGCCCTCCTCCATTCTATAGTACTGGTAATCTTGCTATAAGAATACAACAGATTCTACCGGAGAGCAATTCTTTTACCTGTTTTTTGATAAAAAAATACTGCAGACTTGTAAATTCTACAGTATAATTATATATATTTTATGTGATTATATCATTAAAGGTACTAAAAGGAGCTCAATATGGCAGATGATTTTTCTTTTGACATAGTAGAAAAAATAGGGACGCTGTCAGAAAGCAAAAGCGGCTGGAAAATGCAGCTCAATAAAGTTTCATGGGGCGGACGGCCTGCAAAATTCGACATAAGAAGCTGGTCTCCAGATTATACGAAAATGGGAAAGGGTATAACACTTTCTGAAGAAGAACTGCTCCAGCTGAAGAAACTTCTCGACAAGAAGCTTCCGGATTAGCGTTCAAACGTCCGGTGTATAAATACTGCAAAAAGCACCATTCTTTATAATAATAGAATAGATCATCGTTTCCAGTAAAACTGAGTGGAAGTAAACACCGGAAGATCTTGTGTCTATATCAGTATGAGAAAGAAGAGCAAGAATTGCCACCACCTGGCTTTTTGACCAGACATGTGCTGCTGAACGATACTGATTCTTCGATTTTTTACTGGCAAAGCCCTTTGTCTTTAATACAAAATCATCCGGCTCGGGACCATCGTCACAAAGTATATGCCATAATTCCAAACGGCGGAAACAGGAGGTAAGTCCGGCAATGATCATCACCGCTGACGAATTTTTGAGAAGAAAAATCTTCTGAAGAATGGCACATGAGTTTTCAAAACGTTCGGAAGAGGACTTGGATTTATCAGACATAGCATCAAAAAGAGTAAAAGCAGATTCTTCCCTGTTATGAGCAAGCACAGATTCTACGTCATCTTCAGAAATTTCATGATTTTCAGGAAAGCATGAAAAAAATACGGAACATTCTGAACGGAGAGCTTCAGTGTTGTTTTCTACCAGATCTAGTATCGTTTCAACAGCACCCTCTGTAATTTTATATCCCGACCGGGAAAAGTAATTTTTAATCCACTGAGTCTTTTTATCCTCAAACATTTCCCAGAAAATTTTACGATTCGTCTTCGGAATTAGTTTTTCTAATCTTGGATCAACAGAAATCTGATCGGAAACCAGAATAAGTACGGCTGACTCACGCACCGTTTCATGCTCAACTGAAGGAAGAACAGAAGTTATCCATTCAGACAGAATTCCTATATCTTCTTTTTTCTTGATAACTTCCGCATTGCGTACCACTACAAACGTCGCCTGCACAAAAAGCGATTCGCTCTGAAGTAATGTTACAACCTGAGAGAGCGGAGTCTCCCCTGCATAAAACAGATAGCTATCAATCTCGCCATATTTTTTCCGCAGAAGATCTTTTTGTTTCTTTATCGTGTCGTTACGTTCACCCAGCTCAGGCCCGGTGTAAAGGAAAACAGGTGGAAGCATTCGATTAGTATGTACGCACAATATTTGATAAAATACCGACTATCCGCACATCCTGGCAGTAAATAGCCTGGAAAGCGGGATTTTCAGGCTGAAGTCTTACTCTGGTCGATTCTTTATAATATCGTTTTAAAGTGATAGCATCTTCAATTACGGCTACGACAATCTGCCCGTCAATTGCAGTTGCTGATTGTTCAATGATTGCAAGATCCCCTTCAAGAATCCCTGCTCCAATCATACTGGTACCCCGGACACGGAGCGCAAAATAATTTTTCCCGGGACGAATAAAAGGTTCTGTCAGCGTCACATATCCATCAAGATTCTCTTCACAAAGAAGTGGTTTCCCCGCGGCTACCGTTCCGAGCAGCGGTACTTTATTTATATACGGAGCAGATTCTTTTTTCCGTCCGTCGATAAGTACTCTCATAGAGCGGGAACGCTTCTGGCACAACGAAAGGTATCCTTTTCGCTGTAGTGCTGCAACATGATCCTGAACAGCCCGCAAAGAGATTCCAAAATGCTCACCAATTTCACGAACTGTAGGCGGATAAGCGTTCTCTTCCGAAAAATCGGATATAAAGGTAAGAACCTCTTTCTGTCGTGCAGTAATCTGTTTCATATCATTCTTCTTCGAATTTTGTGTCGAATAAATTTCCTATGGCAGCAACAGCTTCTTTCTCATCCTGACCTTCAGCTCTGACAGTCAGCTGCGTGTTATACCCTGCAGCCATAGTAATAACGCCCATTATGGATTTTGCATTAACAGTTGTAGCATCACGTTCTATCGTAATTTCAGAAACAAATTTATTTGCAGTCTGTGCAATTAAGGCGGCAGGGCGTGCATGTATTCCTGCCCTGTTTCTAACCGTTAATATTTTTTCTGTCATACATTCTTCCCCGGGGCCCGATAGCCATAGCAATTAGGGCACCCTCTTCTTTTGTTTATCAATAATTATCCTCACTGCTGTAATAGGCAGCTTGGGCTTCTCCGGTTTCTATCCATTTAAGAACGTTCTGATTAAAATCTTTAGCGGAATAATATCCCATTTTTTTCAATCGTTCATTCATCGCAGCCGCTTCGATAATAATAGGCAAATTCCGCCCCGGCTTTACGGGAATTTCCAATGTCGGCACACTGACCCCCAGCAAATCTATTGTTTTTTGGTCATTTCCCAAACGGTCGTAAACTTTATTTGAATTCCATTCTTCCAGCTCAACAACAAGTTGAACCTCTTTTTGTTCCCTGATAGCTCCGACCCCATAAAGTTGTGAGATATTGATAATACCGAGACCACGAATTTCCATATGATGACTTATCAGAGAATTGGCTCCCTGCCCCAGCAGGGTATTACCATTTACACAACGAATTTCTACAATATCATCAGCAACAAGTCTATGTCCGCGCTCAACCAATTCAAGAGCTGTCTCACTTTTGCCAACTCCGGAATGGCCGCTCAATAAGATTCCTACTCCATATACTTCAACAAGGACACCATGCATCGTTTTTCGAGGTGCATAAATATTTGAAAAAACACGGAGCAACCGGCTGGAGCAGTCTGTCGACTCCAGATTTGTCTGCAAAACGGCACAACTAGATTCTTCCGCAATCTGAATAAACTCTGGTGTAGGATTAAGACTGTGGGTAAAAATACAACATGGTACAGGAAATGCAAAAAGCTTTCTTAATGTATCTGTTTTTTTTTCAGCATGCAGTTTTTCAAGATAAGCTACCTCACCTCTTCCGAACAGCTGCACCCGATCATAGGCGAAAGATTCAAAAAAGCCGGAAAGAGCAAGTCCAGGACGATTAATATTTGGAACAGGCAATGCCTTTGTCAACCCCTGCCGGCCAGCTATACATTTCAGATTCATCTCGTCATGATCTTTTAATTCGAGTTCGAGTAAATCAAAAACTGTAAATTTCTTTTCAGCCATGTTTATACTATACACATCCATCGATTAATTTGCAATGACACGAGAACACGATTTTATGCAAAAAGCTGCCGGGAAATAAATCCAAGGCAGCTTTCCTGGAACAATTAAATTTTATTTTTTTCCTGAATCTTATCTTTCTCTTTTTTAATCTTCATATCAAGAACATCCATAAGCTTGTTCAATCCTGCCCCGAAATCATAATCGCTACTGGTTACATGACCTTGTGTCCCCCATCGGAAGTTGCATGTTGCATCAAAACTATATTGTTTATCACGTTTTACACGTAAAATCAAATCCACAATTAAATCATCAGCATACTCAATACGTTTAAACTTCTTTTCAATCATATCAGACTGTTTTTTTTCAAGATCAAATCCAACTGCTGATACAGATTTAGTCATAGAGCTTTCTCCATAAACCGGGAAATACCGGTATTTTTTTACGGTTCCGGAACAGAACCCAGATGAAAAACACTCATCTGTTTTTAAGTATACTATAAAAATAAGCAAAAGGCAAAATATTACATATAGGCTATCTATCGGTTCTCAAATAGGAAGAACCGATATTCAACTCATACCGATACTTTGCGACAGTTCTTCGTGCTATTTTAATTCCTTTCTCTGCAAGTATTTCTGAAATCTTCTGATCAGAGAGTTTTTTCACATCTTTATCATGAGCCTTTAAAATTTCTGCGATCTCAAATTTTACCGCTTCTTTGGATGCTGACGGTAAAGAAGTGTTCCCGGACCCGGCAGAATTGCATGATGATTTTGTCGTCGGTACCGCACTGGTAAAAAAATATTTTATAGGAAATAATCCCCATTCACATTGCAGATATTTGCTATTTGCCATCCGGGATATGGTTGCTTCATGAACTCCGATTTTTTCTGCAATATCCTTTTCCCGCAGAGGCGCCAGATATCGGGGTCCCTTTTGGAAAAAGTCCTTCTGAGCTTTTACGATTGCACAGGCAGCTTTCGTAATTGTCGCTTCCCTGAATTCAAGGTTTGCTATAAAAGCTTTCGCAGAATTTACGGACGCGGAAATAAACTTTTTTTCCTCAGAAGCCTTTTTCCGTTCCCCCGACTTTAACTTTTCATTGTATGCTAAAAATTCTGGTGATACAGTCACATCGGGTAATGATCGTCGTGAAAAAGAAATTCTATAAACGTATCCATCGTCAGCTTTGACCATATTTCTGGAAAAATCGTCCTGATCAACAGCTAACAGTTCTTTTTTTACAAATATATCAGGAGCAATAAACAGCGTCTTTTCGGAGCTGAATTGATGAGCCGGATACGGATCCAGTGTTCTGATAAAAGCAAGCGCCTGTTCCACATCCCCAGCAGGAATACCGGTTTCCATAATTTTTTGAACAAAATTAAAAGACCTCCGTGATTTCTCATCTGAAAGATTTTGAAAAATCATTTGCTGCTGCTGTTTAGCAAAATTTTCAATCTTTCGTATAATACTGCTTACAATCGGAGGATTCAGAAAATCCAAATGACCATCAAGAATGAAAAGCGCAAGTTCAGATGCCTTTCCTGTATTTTCAGCCTGTAAATAGAGACTTTCTTCGAGATTCGTGCATCCTACACCAGGAGGATCAAGTTGCTGTATAATTTTTAGTATCTTGTCCAGCATAGCAGCATTCTGGGCGGGATCCTTCTTATCAAGTAAAGAAACAGGAGCAAGGATATGGTAACCATTATCATCAAGATTATAAATAACATTTTTACCCAAATTCTGTTCCGAGGGCGTAAGTTTTATCAGCAGGAACTGTTCCATGAGATGGTCCTGCAAAGTTTCAGAAGCATCCGCCCGATTCTCAAGCATATCCTGAAAATTGTCGGAAGCCGTTTCTCCGGCAGCAGAAGTTCTCCCAATACGAGTGTAATCACTTAATCGCGAAGAAACTTTCTTTACTGTTTTTATACCGGTTGATTCAAGATCCTCTGTAATCTCCAATGCAGGGTTCTTCTCAGCTTCTTTATAGATTTCAGCCCGCAGATCTTGAGAATTCATAGCCAGCATCTTTAAAGACATAATTTGCTGCTGACTCATACGCTGAGTCTGTATTTGGGAATTCCTTTGAACCTGCTCCAAACCATAATATGCCATATTTTTACTATAGCATAAATCAAATCCCCGCGATATACTTTTTTCCTATGGATATCTTAAAAAAATTTGGAATAGAAGTTCCTTCTATCCTCTTACCAGCAAAAATCGATCTGAAAACATGGGCTGTCATAGCCTGCGACCAATATACCCAGGATAAAAATTACTGGATATCAGTTGAAAAGAATATCGGGACAAATCCCTCTACTTTTCATCTGATACTGCCGGAAATTTATTTAAACGAGTCTGATAAAGAAAAACGAATTGCAAAAATACAAAAAACAATGAAAGAATACCTACAGGGAAATCTTTTCGCACCGGAACGCAAAAATTTCATGTACACAGAACGAAAAACCGCCTACGGAAGGATCCGGCACGGACTTATAGCCGCAATTGATCTTGATACGTATGAATGGAAACCATTCAGCAAATCACTTGTCAGGGCAACAGAAGCGACAATTAAAGAAAGGATTCCGCCCCGAATGGAAATCCGGCAGGGAGCGCAGCTGGAATCTCCTCATATAATGCTGCTGATCAATGACCCACATAAGCAGCTTGTCGAAAAAACCGGCGAATCAATAAGAAAAACGGTACCAGCTTATAAAGGAGAGCTAATGCAAAACGGCGGATACATTACCGGCTGGAATATCGATTCTGCAGAGCATATATCCGAAATTGAAAAAGCAATTGAATATATAGCCACTCAAAATACAGATGCGGACGGTTCTGTCTTTCTGTTCGCAGTGGGAGACGGAAATCATTCTCTGGCAACCGCAAAAGCAGTCTGGGATGAATATAAAAAAGAACAACTTAAAAAGGGAATCCCGCTCCACAAGATAGAACAACACAATGCCCGCTATGCACTTGTGGAAATAGTAAATCTTTACGACGACGGACTTACATTCGAACCAATTCACCGTGTCCTTTTCGGTGCAGACCCGGACGAACTTTGTACTTTTGTTGCAAAAAAACTTGATGGAAAAATACGTGAATGTAAAAACAGAAAAGAACTGGAGGCTGCAGTAAATGGCTCAAATTCCTGTTATGGGTTCGTATATAAAAATGGACAAAAACAAAACTACCTTTTATTGAAGACAGCCATGCAGGATCTTGCAATAAGCCGGTTGCAGCCTGTACTGGATGAATTCACGGCAACTGCAAAAAAAGTAAAAACAGATTTTATTCATGGAAGCGAAACCGTCTTTAAACTCGGAAGCCAGCCTGACACGACAGCAGTTCTCCTTCCACCCATTGAAAAGAACAGTTTCTTTAGTACCATTAATACACACGGTCCACTACCCCGCAAAAGTTTCTCCATGGGAGAAGCTGATGAAAAAAGATTTTATATTGAATGCAGAAAACTATTTTAACGTTCCTCGTTTACTATTTGCAGAATTGAGGTACCATACCGTTCCATACGCTGGGGCCCGATGCCATAAATATTTCTGAGCTCAATAACAGATTCGGGATGTTTTGTACATATATCGGCAATCGTCTTGTCACTCAAAACGACAAATGGTGGAACATTGTCATCTTCCGAGCGTTTTTGTCGCCATTCTTTAAGAGCAGCGGCTATTCGTACAGCTTCACGATCCTGCCGGTCTATATGATAAGTAATCTTTTTCAGAGATCTTTTTTTACTATATGACGCCGTGTTTTCCTGCGTAACGGCAGGATCATAAAATTTTTCTCCATTAAATTGTATTGGCAGAAAAAGAACCTGACGAGTAGAAAGCAGATGTCTGCCCTTCGGGGTTATATGGATAATATTATAATCTCCTTCTTTCAAAAGAATCCCCTCATCGATAAGACTGTCTATCAAAAAGAACCAGTCTTCCCGGCCCAACTCGGTTCCTATTCCCCATGTCGAAAGCTTATTATGTCTGTTTTGTATAATTCGTTTCTGTTTCGAGCCTAAAAGAACTTCAATGACATATGCTCCTCCAAAACGTTCCCCCGTCCTGATAATACAGGAAAGAAGTTTCTGGACTGGAATTGTTACATCTACCTTCGGTAAAGGTCCGAGTTCGCATATATCACAACAGGGAGTATTATTTTTGTGGGGCTGCTCCGTATCCGGTAGACCGCCAGCAGAAAAGGGCTGACCGAGATCATACTTTTCTCCAAAATAAGAAAGCAGTATCTTCCGCCGGCACGTCCGTGCTGTAGCATAATCAATCATCTGCTGCAACAGTCTTTCAGCCTTTTTCCGGTCATATGAGTCATCAAAAAAATATCGGACCTTCATACAGTCTCTGGAGTTATAAAGCAAAAGAGCATGAGCAGGAAGTCCGTCTCTTCCCGCCCGGCCTATCTCCTGATAATACTGCTCTATGCTCTTAGGCATATCGTAATGAATAACAAATCGGACATTCGGCTTATCAATTCCCATTCCGAACGCCACGGTAGCCACAATAATTCGAATTTTATTCTGTATAAAAGCTGTTTGATTTCGGTCCCGGACAGCAACCGGCAAGCCTGCATGATAACTTAATACAGAATATCCCCTGTCTTTAAGAATTTCCGACAGAGAATCTACATTACGACGGGAAAAGCAGTATATTATACCACTATCATCAGGATGAGCCTCTATATAACGAACAACCTGTTCAACTGCATTCCGGCTTTTCCGTTTTACATCAAGAAAGATATTAGGACGATTAAAACTTGCAACAAAAACAGATTCTTTTTTCATATGCAGATTCAGTATAATATCTTTTCGAACCTGATCCGTTGCAGTCGCCGTCAGCGCAAGACAGACAGCCTCCGGAAACTGGTCCCGGACCGAAGCTATTTCCATATAATCCGGTCTGAAATCGTGTCCCCATTCACTTATACAGTGAGCTTCATCAACAGTAAAACAGCTTATCATAATATTTTGATCATGAAGCAGGTTCTGAATACGCTGGGCGGCAAGACCCTCCGGTGAAACATATAAAATTTTTGTATTTCCCCCTTTTATATCATCTATCGAATCCATATAATCAGACCACTGAAGACTGCTGTTCAAAAAAACGGCACTTATTCCAGCTGCAGCAAGTGATGAAGCCTGATCCTGCATAAGTGCAATAAGGGGAGTAACAACAACGGTAAGCCCTTTAAAAATGAGTGCAGGAATCTGATAACACAGCGACTTGCCTCCACCGGTTGGCATAACAGCAAGCGTATCGTGTCCTGCAAGAACACTTGTAATAATCTCTTTCTGAAAAGGTCTGAAACTTTTATACCCAAAAACTTCTTCCAATACAGCTTCAGGCCCGGCACCTGTAAATGAAAATTTATCTTTGCGATTTCGCAATCTTTTCTCGTTCATAATCTCCGGTCTTGTCAAAAAATACCTATTTTGTTATAGTAATAAAATCTGCCGGCGTGGTGGAATGGTAGACACGAAAGACTCAAAATCTTTTGCTCGCAAGAGTGTAAGAGTTCAAGTCTCTTCGCCGGTAAAAAGCAGCTCGTAGAAGCTGCTTTTTTTATTGTCCCGTAAGACTCTGAAGTAAACGGTCATTTTTCCGCCAATTTTTCACAACCTTTACCTGAAGATTCAGATCAACGCGATACGGGAATATTTTACGAAGTTTCTTTATGGATTCAATTCTAATCGTCTTTATCATATCTGCACCTTTTCCGATAACAATACCTTTCTGACTTTCGCGTTCAACACAAAGGAACGCCCGTACCCAGAGTTCTTTTCCCTGCTTTTTCATTTCCATATCAGCTATGTCAACATAGATGGCATGTGGTAATTCCTGGGAAAGTTTGTTGACAGCTTCCCCGCGTATAACTTCAGAAATACGGAAACTTACTTCCTGATCCGTATAATATTCTTCCGGATATAATTTCGGTGCAGAAGGAGCCAATCCGTAAAGCGCATGAAGAATTTCATTAAGACCCTTATCTTTTTTTGCAGAAATAGCTATGACCCTTTCTTGTGGTATAGAAGGAAAAACTTTCGCTACAAATTTGCGCGCTGCGGCAGGCACCGTCGCGGAAAGATCGATTTTATTTATTGCAACAACGGTTTTTGCGGTATAAGGCGCTATGAGTGCCGCTGTTAAATCTTCTTCTTTACCTGCAGGGCGAGAACCATCAATGATATAAAGAATGCAATCAGCATCTTCCAGCTGATCTGCTGTTATCGCCTTAAGTTTCAGATTAAATTTATTATCAGATTCATGATACCCCGGCGTATCGACAAAAACAAGTTGTCCCTGTGTTGTATTCACAATTCCTCTGATCGCATTTCTGGTAGTCTGCGGGACCGGAGAAACTATCGAAACATTTTCTCCGGTTACCATATTGATAAAAGTCGATTTTCCTACGGAAGGACGACCAACGATAGCTACAACAGCCGTTTTTATATCGTCCTTGTGCTCTTTTTCATCAGCGTTTATTTGTAAATCCATATTTTAGTATACCAGTTCCTTCGTACAATGGCTATCGATCAGTGAATAAATTATATATGAATCACCAGCCTGCTCATACGCAAAAATCGGGGCCTCCTCCATTTTTCCGATAGCTCACAGCTTCTTCAATATGACTCTTACAAATAACCTCTGATCCAGCCATATCTGCAATAGTTCTGGCAATCTTAAGGCAACTTGCCGCTGCCCGCGGCGAAAATCCGTAGCGACAAACAGATTTATGCAAAAAATCCTCTGCTGCAGGATCCTGCCGGCAAAAGGTACTGAGCTCGGATGCCTGAAGTTTTGCATTTTTCTTTCCCTGGCGTTTTCTTTGAATCGTCGTTGCTTCCGCAATCTGTTTCCGCAGTTCTTCAGTAGTTCTTGCATAACTTTTTCGCGACGATTCTTCTTCAGAAAAATTCTGATCAACATGGATTCTCATATCGATTCTATCCAAAAGCGGAGCCGAGAATTTCTTCCAGTATAGTTCAACAGAACGCGCACTGCAAAGACAAACTTTCGTTTTTGATCCATAATTTCCGCAGGGACACGGATTAGTTGCAATAAGCAGCTGAAAGGAAGCAGGATAAACGGTTAAACGTCCGGCACGGCTCAACGTAATTTTTCCACTCTCCAGCGGAACCCGCAGCATTTGTAAAACGGAAGAACGGAATTCTAACGCTTCATCGAGAAATAGAACGCCGTTATGGGCCAGTGATATTTCTCCTGGCCGGCAATGTACTCCCCCTCCACACATTCCTTCTATCGTTGCTGTCTGATGCGGCGCCCGGAAAGGTGCAACTCTCATTAACGGTTCAGAAGGAGATAAAATTCCGGCGAGAGAATAAATTCTTGTTACCGATTGTGCTTCTTCGACCGTCAATAAAGGAAGCAATGCAGGGAACAGTTTTAATGCAAAAGTCTTTCCACAACCGGGAGGCCCAAATGCCATAAGATTATGACCGCCGGCAGCAGCGATCTGCAGTCCCCGTACAAGTTCCGGTTGTCCCGTAATATTTGCATATTCATATTCCGGCGTAACAGCAGAAAAAAGGACTCCGTTCGTTTCTACACATTGCCGGGGAACATATGAATCCCGGCCGGTTATACCTGTTATAAAACATTCAGTGTGCGATAATGAATAAAATGCGTCTGTCAGATTCCGGGCAGCAAAAACCTGCATTCCCGAAACTTCCCGTGCCTCATCACCATTCGAAAAAGGAACTATACATCTGAAAATTCCGGCCGAAAAAGCCGTTGCTGCAGCCGCATGTACTCCACGTACAGATCTGATATTCCCTGAAAGCTCCAGTTCTCCCATTACAAGTATTTTTCCTTCTTTCAGATCTCCCTTTTTCATCGCTAACACCGCAAGTGCAATCGCGAGATCGAAACCCGCTCCTTCTTTTTTTAAATCTGCAGGAGAAAGGCTGATTAATACACGTTCGAGCGGAAAATCAAAACCAGAATTACAAATTGCCGCTCTCATCCTGTCCCGGGATTCTTTTACCGCACCATCAGCAAGTCCGACAATATCGACAGCGGGAATACCTCTGCGGAGGTCAACTTCAACAGAGACAAGAGAACCCTCGTATCCAAACGGCGAAAAAGAATAAATATGCATACAAATCTCCTCATTATTACTTCACTTTATAATTTGTATGCACAATAGTAAAAAATGCAGCTGCCTGTACAAAACAAAAACAGAAGTCTCTTTCAGCGTTCTTTCACCGACAGCAAATGCGGTTCAAGGTCATCAGTCCAGAATCTGTCTTCAATAATTTTATTTCCACTTGTATAGCCTATTTTACGGTCCGCCCTTATTCCTTCTCCATGAAAATCGCTTCCGGCGGTAACAAAAAAACCAAGCTTTCTCGCAAGTTCTTCAAGCCTGACGCACTCTGCCATTCTGGCGCCAGGATGCCACGCTTCCAGACCACAGATTCCACGGGTATGCAGATTTTGTAAAACAGGCTCCAGCTTTCCCCATGATATATAAAGCGACAGCGGATGGGCCAGTACAGGCAGTCCGTACGACTCTTTTATTGCTGCAATAGCACGGTCCAAATCGATTCCTTCATGGGGAACATACCAGGGCCGGTTCTTCGCAAGATACCGGTCAAAAGCCTGCTGCCGGTTTTTAACAATATGATTTTTCACCATATAAGAAGCAAAATGTGGTCGTCCGATAGATTGTGACACAGATATATTTTTAATATCGTCCAGGCAGACAGAAAAACCATATGACCGCATTTTTTGTATGATCTGTTCATTTCGTGTCTCCCGCGAATTCTGAAGTTCCCGTATAATTTGTACAAAATCAGGAGAAAACTTTTTTAGTCCTAATCCAAGCAGGTGGAATTCACCCGAATACCACTGAATATTCAGTTCTACCCCAGGAATAAATGTAATGCCGTTATTTTTTGCAGCTGCTTCAGCTTCAAAAAGTCCTGATGTTGTATCATGATCTGTCAGGGCAATAACAGAAATCCCTTTTGATGCTGCATAATTTATCAGTTCCCCAGGTGCAAACAAACCGTCAGAAGCAGTAGAATGAGTATGAAGATCTATCATAAAGATAGAATAGCATAAATCCGTATATTGTGATATGATTATTATATATAGCTGTTTTTTACCTGAAAAAATATGAGGAAAAGTATATGCCGAAAGCAATGCAATATACCAAGGGGTCTATAATATATTTTGCAGGAGATAAAGACGACCGTGTTTTTATTCTCCAGAAAGGCCTTGTAATTCTTACCAGTACTGACATCGAAAGCAATACTCCTATTACGGAACAGGTAAAAAATGGAGAATTTTTTGGTGTAAAATCAGCCCTTGGACATTTTCCCAGAGAAGAAACAGCAACCGTTCTCTTCGACAGCATTATAATTTCTATGCCGGTTACAGAATTTGAAAAATTGTTCAGTTCAAATCGACAACTTATTATGAAAATGCTCCGCGTTTTTTCAAATCAGCTCCGCCAGATTCATAAAAAGACGGATTCGATTCTCAATAACAAAAATAATATCAATCAGGAAACAGGTATGCTGGAGGTAGCTCAGAGTTTCTACAAAGATGGACAGTATATTTCAACCTGCGATGTTTGTACAAAATACCTTCAGTGTTTTCCTGCATCAGAGAATAAAGAAGTCATAGAAAAACTATACCAGGATGCAAAAACTCGCGCCGATAAACTGCAATCGGGTGGAACTGCGACGCAAACAGTATCCGTACCAATAAATTATGAAGGAACTTTAAAACAGTTTGCGCTCCCGGCCTTCGAACGGTTTGCAAAACTATATGATCCCGGGAATGTCATTATTTCAGAATTTGAACCGGGAACCAACTTCTATCTCATTCAATCAGGAGAGGTACAGCTGGTAAAATGTGTGAATAGTGACAAGAAAAATCTTGATATTTTAAAACCAGGCGAGTTTTTTGGTGAAATGGCAATACTCGACAATTCCCCTCGTTCTGCAACTTGTGTCGCTATAAATAAAGTAGAAGTTCTCGAATTCACCAAAGAAAATTTTCAAGTACTGATTACCGGGAATCCACAGATAGCACTTATACTTTTGAAACTCTTCTGTAAACGAATATATGACCAAAAACGACGGTTTCGAATCCTTGTACTGAAAGATCTTCAGGCAAGAATAGCTGATGTTTTCCTGATGTTCGATGAAATGAATCCTGCTGCAAATCCGTATGAGCGGCAGCGAAAATTTAATCTGACAATTGCGGATATAGCACATTGGGCAGGTCTGTCTCCGGAAATAACACATGATGAAATAAATAAATTCGTTGAAAAACGAAAAATAGAAGTTTACGATAATTATATAGTCGTTTCCAATATTGCCGATATGGAGCGGCTGGTCGGAGCTCACATCCAATTGAAAAACTAAAACGGCAAAACATATTGACCGACGAACGTCTCTTCTGATATACTTTTTGCATTGTCCGCCAACTTAGCTCATCTGGTAGAGCAGCGCATTCGTAATGCGCAGGTGTTCGGTTCGAGTCCGAAAGTTGGCTAATATTTTTCTTTTTTTTATTGATAAATTTATATTCCAACGGTATCATTACTGTAGTATGAATTTGGATCAGGCACTAGATACAATCGGAATCGATAAGAATAAAACCCTCAAGCGTTTCTCAGAAAATCGAGAAATGCTGAAGTATTTTGTCAAACAGTTTCCGCAGGATAAAACTATAGCACAGTTAAAAAAAGCTTTCCCGGAAAAAAATTGGGAAACTATTGAGGATACGGCTCATACATTGAAAGGAATAAGCGGCAACCTCGGGTTCGAGTCTCTTTATAAACTTTGTACTTCGCTTGTGGATGAAATTCGTTCCAAGAATTACTCCAAAGCAGAATTGTTGTATCCCGCAGTTATTTCATCCTGTGATAAAATCGTGGAAATTATAAAGCAAATCGACTGACAGGGAAAATACCGGAAAACCGGCATTTCAAATGACCGATATAAGCAAAATCCCGGTATTGATGATTCCGGACAAATATACGGCTCCTTTGTTTATAGGGGAACGATTTATGCGCGAAATCTTCTATAAGTTAGTGCCGATTTCGAGGAGCAAAAATGACAACTACAGTAACTGAAATTTTAAAAAAACGGTACAGCAGCAGAGCGTATAGCGCAGAACCTGTTACACAGTACGAGCTTTCCGTCATCCTTGAAGCAGGGCTTTCTGCGCCAAGCGGGATGGGAAAACAATCCGCAGTACTGGTTGCTGTTACAAAAAAAACTATGAGGGATAAACTGTCGGAACTCAATGCAAAAGTTATGGGAACAACCTCAGACCCATTCTATGGTGCTCCGGCTGTTATTGTCGTCCTCGCGGACAGTTCTGTTTCTACTTATGTAGAGGACGGTTCTCTTGCTCTCGGAACAATGCTGATAACAGCAACAGCTCTCGGACTCGGCTCCTGCTGGATTCATCGAGCACGGGAAATTTTCGATTCTCCAGAAGGAGAAAAACTGAAAAAAGACTGGAATATTCCTGATACATACCGCGGAATCGGATTCTGCATACTGGGGCACAAGACTGATAGTGAAAAACATGCAGAACGGAAAACAGGGCGAATAATAAAAATTGACTGACAATGAAGAACTCTTTTAAAAAAGAAGCCTGTACCTTAGAAAACGACCGCTGGTCTCAGTGTATCAGACGTGAAAATTCACTTTACAGCCGGAATAACGATATCAGAAGTGAATTCGAGCGGGATTATACAAGATTATTACATTGCCTTGCGTACAGACGGCTCAAACATAAAACGCAAGTTTTTTTTGCTCCGCATAATGATCATATCTGTACACGAATGGAACACGTAAATCATGTGGAATCCGTCGCAACAACGATTTCCAAATATCTGGGACTGAATGCAGAGCTTGCTTCAGCAATAGCAATCGGTCACGATATAGGGCATGCACCGTTCGGGCATCACGGAGAGGACTGCCTCAATAATTTGCTGCAGCAGAAAACAGGGGTCCATGCTCCAAAAAAATTCTGGCATGAACGGAACAGTCTTTTTTTTGCTGATTTTATAGAGACACTTCAGGATCCAAACGGTATCGAAAAAACATTAGATCTTACGTATGCAGTACGTGATGGAATTATCTGCCATTGCGGTGAAATAGATCAGCAGAGTATAAAACCGCGCCAAGAAGCCATCGATTTATACTCTTTAAAAAGACCGGGACTTATCCAGCCGTATACCTGGGAAGGCTGTGTTGTCAAAATAGCCGATAAGATAGCATATTTGGGTCGCGATATAGAAGATGCACGGGCCTATCACATTCTTGACATGGGATCGTATCGCCAGCTTCGGGAAATAGTTGGCTCGACGCTGGGATTTACGACACAGCAGAATCATGCAATCCGCAGCGGAAAAGCGGTAAACACAACGGTACTCATAAACGATCTGATCGTTGATCTGTGCAAACAAAGTTCTCCGGAAAACGGGCTTTGCTTTTCACTTCCGTATTTCAAATTCCTTCTGGAACTCAAAAAATTCAATTTCGCAAATATCTACAACCACTGGCGGCTTATGGAATTTGAACACTATGCAACGAATATCATCCAGACACTGTACCGTACACTCTCAAAGATTCAAGTCTATGCGCAGAACAGCAGAGCCGCTTCGGCACTACGTTATTTTCCGACATTGTGTGCTTCATTTGAAAATTGGCTTATCAAGTATTCAAATTACCGGCCTGAAAAGCAACCAGAACAGAAGAAAATTCTTCACTACGACACAAAAGAAGTTTTTGATATATTTAATAACGAATCATATCAGAAATGCATCATAGAGTATATTTCCGGAATGACGGATCAATTTGCAATCAGCGTCTACGAAGAAATCATTTCATTCTGACTTAAGAAAAAAAATGATTTTCAATCATCATGCACAAACAATGATAAACAGGGAGGTGCAGTTCCTGAATTTTGTAGGTTTCTTTTTCAGGAACCTTTATACAGACATCTGAAATCTGTGCCAGCCTGCCTCCGGCGAGGCCAGTCAGTCCTAAAACAAAAAGACCAAGTCTTTTTGCAACTTCTGCTGCTTTTAAAACATTTTCGGAATTACCAGATGAAGATATACACCACAAGACATCTCCTCGGCAACCATATCCCATAACCTGTTGTGCAAATACGAGATCTGCACCATTATCATTAGCCACTGCACTGATAAGTGAACTTTGGCTTACAAGTGATATCGCAGGAAGCCCGTATTGAAGATTTTTATACTTGAAAAGATCCAAATCAACAGTCCGTGCCAGGACAAAACTTTTCATAAGTTCACCAACAATGTGCTCACTGTCTGCAGCCGATCCGCCATTTCCGCAGACAAGCAGTTTCCCTTTTTCTGTAAAAACGTGTTCAAGTAATTTATAGGCATTTCTAATATTTTCAGTACATTTCACCAGAACAGGATATCGTTTAAGGAGATCCTGCATAATTAAATCATTTTTATTCATTCATATCCCCACATGCAACAGCAATAGCAGCAAAATCTCCCAGCTGATCACTAAGAGCCGCCGGTAAAATTTTGCACGCCTTGTAAGGTATCAAAAGAGATTCCTTTCTTAAGACCTGTTCCATCTTTTCTCGGAAAAGATGTTCAGAACGGCAAAATATACTTCCAATGATGATACACTCCGGATTTAATATGTCGATCAGTATTGAAAGCCCCTCTCCAAGTTTCTCCGCAGAAATTTCATAAATTTTGCGGGCAATAAAATCTCCGTTATCGGCTGCAGTGGCTATCGTTTGAGCAGATAACTGTTCTGCTGATAAAGAAAAAAGTGCTGATTCTATTTTTGATTTTCTGGCTTTTTTCATTTCAATCTCAGCAAGCCGAACTAACCCTCCGCCGGAACAAAAACCTTCAAATGATCCTGCTTTATTATTTCCAACTGGTCCGTTTTTTTCCAATCGGATATGTCCAATTTCACCGGCATATCCGTTAAATCCTTCATAAATTTTTCCATTTAAAATAAGGCCAGCCCCCATACCAGTCCCGAATGTCAAAAACAGTACATTTTTATAATCCCTGCCTGCCCCAAATTTCCATTCGGCGAGGGCACAGGCATTTGCATCATTCTGTAAATATACAGGGATATTGAGCTGCTGTTCCATATAGGCTGTCACAGGTACATTATCCCAGCCAGGAAGATTAGGAGGAGAGAGCACAATACCTTTTTTTCTGTCGAGCGGCCCGCCACAACTTATACCGGCGGATACGGGATGCAGATCATTTTTCAAAATAATATCTTTCGCAGCCCTTCCTAATAAATCCAGAATACTATTCCACTTTTTTCCGGCCGTAGATATACGGTATTTATCAATAATTCTGCATATACTGTTTTTCCAATCAGCTTCGGCCGCCACTACTGCACATTTTGTTCCACCGATATCAAATCCAAGGTATTCCGCCATGCAGCACTCCATTAAAACAGAAGGTCTTAAAAAAAACCAGCCTGTATAAACTTGTAGGCTGGTTTTTATAGTAACATTTAATTATTTTATGGTATCTTTTGTAATTACAGAGACACCGGTATCAAAATAGGAAGGGCTTACCTTTTCTCCTTTAAGAACCTTTTCTGCACTCTTCATACCTTCATACCCCATGACCTCCGGATTCTGTGCCATTGTTGCAAGCAGATATCCTTTTTTTATCAAAGTCAGAATCATATCCGATTTATCAAAACCTATACCAATAACATCGGTCCCTGCTTCAGCAATAGCATTACCAACTCCGACGGTTGATCCTTCATTTGCACCGAAAAGACCAACACATCCCTGGGTGATAAAATTAGCACTCATATCTTTAGAACGGGCAGCATCACCGTCGCAATATTGTGTTTCAAGAATTGTAAAACCGGTACCTTCAAAAGCTTTTCTAAACCCAGCCTCGCGATGAACCGTAGATGCAGTTGCACTATTTACAGATACAATGCCAATAGGTCCTGAAGTTTTCCCTTTAGCAGAAAGAGCTTTTATCAGTTCTTTACCAGCAGTCAATCCGGCAGCCTCGTTATCGGTAGCCAGAGTTTGTTCTGCAGGAAAGTCGGCAGCACTATCAACATAAATAATTTTAACACCTGCATCTGTTGCTTCGCGTAAAGCAGAAGTAACGGCATTCGGACCGTTAGCAGCAAGAAGTATTGCGTTTGCTCCTCCGGCCACAGCATTATTTATACATTCAATCTGTTTATTATCATCTTTAATATCAGGTGCAAGCCATTTGTAGGTTATACCCCCCAGTTCTTTCACCGCTTTTTCACATCCCTGATTCACATGAACCCAATGTTGATCCATCTGATCCATTGTTATTAAATAGACCTTAGAAGACGATTCCGAATCTTTTTTTCCTCCTGCAAATATGCAACTTGCAGCCAACAAAATACCTACCATGAAGGTTAACGTTTTCTTCATACCTTCCTCCTATATTTTTATACCTTGCGGTATTAGAATCATTACTTTCTTTTTTTTATCAATTTACCGCTGCGAACAACGATATCAAGCAATACAGAGACGATGACGATTATACCGATGACGATATTTCTGATAGCAACGGGAGCTCCAACAAATTGCAAACCATTCTGAAGAACACCCCAAATAGAAGCTCCTATAACGGTACCAAATAAAAGTCCCTGGCCGCCAAGTGTTGAAACCCCACCAATCGTTGAAGCAGCAACGGCATACATTTCATACATATTCCCGCTGTCCATTGTTCCCATACCACTCGTTGCACAGGTGATAAGGCCTACAACACAAGCAAGAAAAGCAGAAACCATATAAGCTTTTGTTGTCGTTGATATAACATTGACACCGGAAAGCCGTGATGCCTCAAGATTTGAACCAATAGCATAGATATGACGTCCGGTTCGTGTCCGCATAAGAACAAAATTAAATACGAGCCACAAAACTACAGCTATCCAGATAGTATTATATAATCCGAAGGTTTTCCCGTAATAAAAGAAATTTCTGAAGCCTTCCGCCGCTTCGCCGATAGAATCGGTATTATAATTTCCATTAACAATTTGAGCTATACCACGGGCAATAGTCATCGTACCAAGTGTTGCAATAAAAGGGGGTAACTTACAAAGAGAAATAAGAAGACCATTTAAAGCCCCCATACTTAAACAACAAATCAAAGTTATCAGAGCCGCGGCCCAAGGATTCATTCCTTTAGTCATCAATGTGGCACTTATCATACAGCTCATACCAACGACAGAACCGATCGAAAGATCTATATTAGCAGTAATAACAACATATGACTGGCCTATTCCGATTAAAAGAATGGGGGCGATCTGCCTAAGCAGATTACCAACATTCCGAGAGCTAAAGAACGCCGGATTCATAAAGCTGAATACAATACAGAGAATGATAAGTCCTACAGTTACGGTCAGAACCTGCCCCATGCCTCTAATTGCCAGTAAACGTTTCAGAGGACTTCTTTTCATTTGAGTTTGATAGTTCATTTTCCTAATCCTTCCTTTTTTCTGTTTTTTTGTTTTCAAACCGCGTCGCATAGTACATAAGTTTTTCCTGTGTTGCATCCTGTGCCGGTAGCTCACCAGTTATCTTTCCATCACACATAACCAGTATCCGGTCAGCGATACCAAGTATCTCTGGTAATTCACTTGAAACAAAAATGACACCTATTCCGTTTTGCTTCAGTTCATTCATAAGGTTATAAATTTCAACTTTTGCTCCGACATCAATGCCTCTTGTTGGTTCATCAAAAATGACAACTCTGCTTTCTCTGGATAACCATTTGGCAACAACTAGTTTTTGTTGATTACCGCCTGAAAGGGAGGAAGCGTCTTTTTCTCCGCTTACCAGTTTTATTGAAAGACGATCAACGGCATTGTTAAGCATTTCCTTTTCTTTCTTTCTGTTTATGATTCCTATACTATTACAGAGAATATCAAGGTTTGGTAATGCAATATTGTCCTTTATGGAAAGTTTTGTACATAAGCCGTCTTTTTTTCTATCTTCAGGAGCTAGCACAAGTCCCTGTCGGATAGCATCTTCAGGGCATTTTATTTCAATTACATTACCAGAGACTTCGATCTCCCCACTCTGTTTAGGATCAGCACCAAATATCGCCCGGGTCGTTTCTGTTCGACCGGCCCCCATAAGTCCTGCTATTCCAAGGATTTCTCCTTCATATGCATCAAAGGAAACATTTCGAACAAGCCGGCCGGCATTCAGATTTTTTACAGAAAATATTTTCTTTCCTTTTTTTGTTTCAATCCGGGGGAATTTTGTCTTTATTTCCCGGCCGACCATATTTTTTATAATCTCATCCATGGATATATCTTTAAAATCACAACGTTTGATAAAATGTCCGTCACGCATAATCGTAACCCGGTCAACGATATCCTGTAATTCCTCAAGACGATGTGAAATATAAATAATTCCCACACCTTTCTTTTTTATTTCGCGTATTATTCCAAAAAGTTCTTCTATCTCTTTGCTAGTTAAAGCAGAAGTAGGTTCATCCATAATAAGTATTTTGGACTTTGTTTCTATAGCCTTTGCAATTTCAACCATCTGCTGTTTTGAAACCTGTAAATCACCAACAACCGTATCAGGACTAATATTGACATTAAGTTGATCAAGAACATTCTGTGTCCGTCGCCTCATTTCATGATCATCAAGTCTGCCGTTTTTACAAATTTCACGTCCAAGAAAAATATTTTGTGTAACAGTAAGGTGACTGCACATATTCAGTTCCTGATGAATAATCGTTATGCCAAGTTCCTGTGCTTTTTTGGGAGTCAGATTTATTTCAATATTCTTACCAAATAATTTCAACACTCCTTCATCACGGGTATACACACCTGAAATAATTTTTACGAGTGTTGATTTTCCAGCACCGTTTTCACCAAGGAGAGCCATAACTTCGCCTTTACGAAGATTAAAGGAAACATCATCTAAAGCTCTCACTCCAAAAAACGATTTATAAATATGATCCATCTCTACAATCAGTTGTCCATCCATTACTTTTAATCCTCCACTGTGACACATAAACAAGTATCACATGTAAAGGAGGAACGCGGAAGTGTAAAAGATTTTAGAAAAGGTGGAATATTTATAGATTTATTGTGGACGAGATCCGGATAGGCCTTTATAGGAATGAAAATCTTTTCTGAGATATTCCTTAATAATTACACCATTCTTGACAATCAGCATCCGATCAGCAACTTGTAACGAATCCGATAAGGATAACGAAAGAATACAAATCGTCATGCCCCTTTCTCTGAATTTATCAAAATAAGAGAGCAGATGGAGCCTCAGATACATATCAATTGACGCAAAAGGTTGAACGACGCAGAGAAAAGAAGGATTTTGCATAAGTGTGCGCTGATAGATAATGTCATAGAGCGTTTTCGTATCAATATTGTAAAGGGAGCTTTCGTAAACGTTGTTACCAAAAATCGGGTAAATATCCCGGGCAATTGCTTCACGTTTTTTTTTCGTAGTCCAGATATATTTCAGTTTTTTATCCAGCGTAAAACATATATTATCTAAAAGAGACATTTGAGGGAAAAGCATCCGTTCTGTAGGACGGGAAATAATCAATTCGGACGAGGAGTCTCCATAATGCCATCGTTTCCCGTCAATCCTTAAATCAGCAGGAACCGGATTCTCGTTTCGTAATTTGTTAACAAGCAAAGGAATAATTGTATTATCGTCATCAAGAATGACTACCGTTTCGCCTTTTCCTATTGAAAGTGTAAAATCTTTCATACTGCAGAAGAAACCCTCTTTTCTTTTATGGCCTGAATCCTGGAATAATTTTTCACGTTCCTTGTCGGAAATGCTGTCGTCAAATATGTAACTATAATGAGCCATAACGGTATCCGTCATTTGTGCTTTTTCAAGACATTTAATAATACGTCCTTGTTTCATCAGAAAACATCTATTTCCAATCTCGAAAGCTTCCTGATGATGATTGCATATATAGAGGCAGCTCATTTTTCTTTCTGCAAAAGTATGCAACGCAGCATAAATTCGTTTTAAATCTTGTCCTGTAACAAGGTTGGAAATGTCACGCAGAATTACAAGTTTTACGCCGGAAATCCATGCTTTTACCAGTTCAAGAATCCATTTTTCACACGGTGAGAGCTCCGCCACAATTTGCATAGGATCCAGGGAAAGTCCTATCGGCAATAAAACGGTTTCTGTTTGTTGACAGAGTATCTTATAATTCACAATACTCTTCTTAAATCCTTTTCGTATAACAAACAAATTCTCTGCCACTGTCATTGAATCGATCAGTGTAGTATTTTTTTCAAGTACAGCTATTTTATTTTGGATCCGGGAAGGTTCTGTATAATCATTAACTTTTTTATTACAGTAATAAACCCACCCATAATGCAGAGGAGTATTGAACTGGATAGTATCAATCAGGTAATCAAGTCCGAGAGAATCGATACCAATAAGTGCATCTATCTCTCCTTCATAAATTTCCAGATTTATGTCCCGGAGATAAGGCAAAATCGATACCTGATCAAGCCGTAAAACCTCCTTTTTCACTTATCATCACCTTCCGTACTCAATGGGAGAGAAATATGAACATCCGTCCCGACTCCAAGACAACTCTCAAGAGAAAGCCCGTATTGTTCGCCGAAAACGAGTTTTATACGATTATTGACATTTTCAAGTGCAATTCCATTCTTACTCTTATCAGTTTTAACATATTCAAACGAACGATGTTCCAAACCATCCTGAATTTTATGAAGAACAGATTCATCCATACCAATTCCATCATCACTCACATTGATCAGCATACGGGATGAAGTAGCTATAATCTTTATTCTTAAATTTCCTTCACCAACTTTACATTCCAGCCCATGTATAATAGAATTTTCTACAATCGGTTGTAAGGTAAGTTTCGGAATTTTGCATCGTAAGATACGGTCTTTATCATCACCATCTATTTCTATACTTAAATGAAGCCGCGTACCGAAACGATACTGTTGAATAAAAAAATAGTTTTCTGTATTGTCAAGTTCCATTTTCAATGTAACTAGGTTTTCTACATAACTGATAGTATATCTAAAAAAAGTGGAAAGTGCTTCTGTCATATTTGCAACACTTTCGAGACCTGCGACAAGTGCCTCAGACCGTATTCCCTCAAGAGTATTGTATAAAAAATGAGGATTAATTTGATTCTGAAGAGCTAAGAATTGAGCCTGACGTTTTGAAAGATTCATCATCTGATCGGTATTGAGTAATTCTGTCAGTTTGTCTTGCGCAATCTCCATCTCATGATTAAGAGGATTTTTTTCGTCTATTAATCCGGTAAGTGAATAACCGGTTGCAAAAAGTTGCATGAGATGTTTTGATCTGCGATACGGAATGATTACCCAATACCAGGCAATAAAAAATACCAGAAAAAAAACAGCTATTGGAAAAAGAAACCATAGAAAGAAATTTTCATATCTGCAGAAAAAAAATAATACAATAAGGATCAGAATATGAAAAAGAAAAAAAATCGTACTGAGAATACTAATTCTGGTTTCGATATATAGTTTTCGCATTAATCACTCATAAAGTTTTCGATATTCAATGGGTTTTATACCATTTATATTTTTAAAAACCTTTGCGAAATGTTTTGGATCAGAATAGCCGCTGAAAGCTGCAATCTGCTTTATCGGCAAACGCGTTTGCACCAGTAATTCCTTAGCTTTTCCCATTCGTAAATTTTGTAAATATTCCGAAAAACCGATCCCGCAACTTTTTTTAAACAAAACTGAAAAATAGGCGCTATTCAAATCAATTTTTTCAGCGACGGTATTAAGGCAAATCATACTATCATCGTAATTTTCCGCTATATACTGTTTTGCAAGCCGTATCGGTTTGCTGTATTTTTCGCGCTCCTCATCAGCAAATAAATCAAAAGCTTCTTTCAAATAATTATAAACAGTTTCCCAGAGTTGTTTCTTTGATGCACAAAGTAAAATCTTATCGTAATCAGATTTAAGCTGCTGATAGTTTATATCTGAGAGATGAAGACTGGCCTCTTCAAGAAACCGCAGGGTAAATTCTCTGATAATCATCTCATATTGGTATGGCGCTAAATCTCTGTCTTCTATATTTTTCTTAAAAATTCCAAAACATTCATCAAAAGAACAAACAGCCTCTTGCAAAATGGCATTAAAAAAAACTTTTATATTATGATCATAATCAAATCCTGTTTCGGGAAGAAGCGTCTTCTCCTCATAAATAGCAAGACCTCCGTCTTCAAGCCTTCGAGAAAGTCCTTGAAAAATAAAACGTGCTTTCCCGTATAAATCTTTCCGGCTCAAAACCTTTTCCGCAGTTGCAATGGTCATGGTAAAATTCGTGAAGACCTGTGTCTGCGATTTGCACCATGACAGGATTTCATTTAAATAAGTATTTCCTTCATTTTTTTCATGAACAGCAAGAATAAAAGTATATTCTGTATTGAATGCTGTAATATATTGATCAGAAATAATTTGTTCCATTTTTTCTTCAAATTTTCTGATTAATATTTTAATTGCATTCTCATCATAGTCCGCGGACAGTGAATCAACCTTTATAGCAGACAACCGTAAAGGGAATGGAATGGGAAAATCAGTGATTGCAGTCTTTGTTTTACAGGTAACAGCAGTAATAAGCAACCGTTCAGCATCCTGTTTCTGCCGGCGCTCAACAATTTCCTCTAGTCTTTTTGATTTTTCTGTTTCAGCACATCGTAGTTGAAAGGTATCCGTCATCTTTTTTAAAACCGTATTCAGCTCCTGTTTTTTTATAGGTTTTAAAAGATAGTTTACGACCCCGTAATTGATAGCAGTCTGGGCATAATCAAACTGGCTGTACCCGCTGATAATAATAACCTGAAGATCCGGTGATACCTCTTTTGCCGCCTTTACCAGCTCAAGGCCTGTCATTCCCGGCATCCGTATATCGGTTATGAGTAAATCGGGTTTTGTCGATTTTATGAGTTCAAGTCCGCTTATTCCGTCGGAAGCCGTTCCCGTAAGTACAAGACCGAGCTTTTTCCATTCAATAAGCGTACAAATAAGCGTACATACTTTTTCTTCATCATCCAGAACCGCGACTTTCATTACTTTATTCTAAAGCATCTTTTTAGAAAAGCAAATCCAGAAAAGTATTTTTTTTGCTTTTTTTACTATATCCGGTTCATTGCTGAAAAGATTCTTTCATCCATGATGTTAATCTCTACCTTCATGGAATGTCCCTGCTCGGTAAGTTCCCTGCGTAAATCTTCTATCGATATATTCGATGAACCGATATCTACTTTCATCATCATAACAAAATTTCCGGAAAGTATTGTCTGTGTAATATCTACTATGTTTATCGAATGTTTTGCGAGATATGTACTAACGGTTGCAATAATTCCGACCTGGTCGTTTCCTACGACGGTAATAACAGCATTCATATCCGTATTGTACAGTATTTATCGGCCACAGGCAATATTTCCGTTATCTGCAGCGGGATTCGCACGGAATGCGAAAGCTTTGTTCAAGTCCTCTTCGAGCGGAGTAAAAAGCAACTCCTGTTCAAGATATAAAAAAGCATTTCTGCTGATATTGCGGGCTCCGAAACGTGCTATATTATCCGTATAAACCTGGGAATCGACAAGTCGTCCGCCGCATTCCATAAAAATCTGTACAAAACGGACAAAGGCACTTTTTGAACTGTCAGATCTTTTTGTGAACATAGATTCGCCGAAAAAAACCCGACCGATCAGTACTCCATAGAATCCGCCAGCAAGATCATCGTCATACCATGCTTCTACCGAATGAGCTATTCCGAGCGCATGAAGCGAACAGTATGCATTTATCATAGTAGGGGAAAGCCAGGTTCCCTGCTGATTCCGGCGTTTCATTTCTGCACAGCCCCGGATCACGCTCTCAAAATCGCGGTCCATTGTATAAAAATAAGGAGTATGCTTTAAAAAACGTACAAGACGGGAAGGAATATGAAAATTTTCAACCTGAAGTACGAAACGGGGATCAGGATTCCACCATAGAACAGGGTCTCCTTTATCCTCATTGAACCAGGGAAAAATTCCCTGCAAATAGGCAGAATAAAGCAGTTCGGCCGGAATTTCTTCAGAATATCCGACAATTCCGCGCCGGGAATCTTCAGGCTCTGGAAATTTTACCGGAACGAAATCCTGCCCGAATGGAAATCTAGAGCTTTCCATATGAAAAAAGAATTTTCTCGCTGCCGGTCTTCTCTTCACGGGCCACGTCAGCGGTAACCTGCCCTCCCGATACAAGATGCCCGAAAAGGACCTCATCAACAAGAGGCCCGGCGATGCGTTCATCAATAACACGGGAAATATTACGGGCACCGAATTCTCTCGAGTATCCGGCTTTTGCAAGATACTCTGTACAGTCACTGGTAACGACAAGCGATACTTTTTTCTGCGAAAGCCGAAGTTGTAATTTTGAAAGTTCCTTTAAGACGATATCCTTTATAATATCCGGATCAAGATGTGCAAAAGGAATGACCGCATCAAGTCGATTCCGGAATTCGGGTGAAAAAACCCGGTCAACAGCTTCTTTTAAAGATGCAGTATCGTTACCGGCAGTTTCTGTTCCAAAACCTATACCGGCACGTTCCATGTCCCGTGCCCCGGCATTACTGGTCATAATGATGATGCAATTACGAAAATCAGACTTTCGTCCCTGACTGTCGGTAAGGAAACCATAATCCATCACCTGAAGAAGAATATTATAAATATCTTCATGCGCCTTTTCTATTTCATCAAGCAGTATTATGGAATGAGGCTCTTTTCTAATGGAATCAGTAAGCAGGCCTCCTTCTTCAAAACCGACATATCCGGGCGGAGAGCCGATAAGACGGCTTACCGTATGCCGTTCCTGATATTCACTCATATCAAAACGCAGCAGTTTCTCCCCAAGAATCGAAGCCAGACTGCGGGCCAGTTCAGTTTTTCCAACACCGGTAGGTCCTACAAAAAGAAAATTTGCTTCCGGACGATTTTCATCACGGAATCCGGCACGGGCACGTTTTACGGCTCTGCAGACAGCAGTTACCGCCTCTTTTTGGCCAAAAATCAGATGAGAAAGATCATTTTCAAGCGTCTGCAGTTTTTCCCGTTCGCTTGTCGTGACCGTCTGCTTTGGGACTCGTGCCATTTTCGCCGTAACCTGCCGAATCTGGGCAGAAGTTACCGTCGGGAAACTCTTACTTTTTCGGGTTCCCCGGAGCTTTTCTTCTCCCCGATGAATCCGGACATACGCTCCGGCTTCATCCATAATATCAATCGCCTTATCGGGGAGCCTTTTTTCGGGAAGGAAACGAACAGAAAGCGATACCGCTGTCTTTAAAGCATTAGCGCTGTATCGCACCTGATGATATTTTTCATAATTCGGCTTCAGTCCCTGAAGTATGCTGACAGTATCTCCTTCCGTAGGTTCGGTAATATCAACTTTCTGAAAACGGCGGGATAATGCACGATCTTTTTCAAAAGTCTTTTTATACTCTTCAAAAGTCGTAGATCCGATACAGCGAAGTTTTCCGGAAGCCAGCGCAGGTTTTAAAAGATTTGCGGCATCCATTGACCCGCCGCCGGTCGCACCGGCTCCGATTATCGTATGAATTTCATCTATAAATAAAATCGCCGTCTTCTTTCTCTCTATCTCATCAATTATTTTATGAAGACGATCTTCAAAATCTCCGCGAAATTTTGTTCCGGCAACGAGCGCTCCCATATCGAGACTATATATTGAAAATCCCTTAAGAATATCGGGCACACGATTTTCTACAATTCTTTGTGCAAGTCCGTGTGTAACAGCCGTTTTTCCAACTCCTGAGTCACCAACATGAAGTGGATTATTTTTTACCCTTCTGCACAGAATCTGAATGGTACGCTCAATTTCCTCCGTTCTCCCGACGAGAACTTCAAGATTCCCTGCAGCAGCTTCTTTTGTCAAATCAACAGTATATTTTTCGAGGACAGTTTTCTGCCGATTACCTTTTCGTCTCAGTACGGCATCGCCCGAATCTCCCAAACTGCGGTCGGGGATATCTTTCATACCACTATTGTCCGAAACAAGATAACCGGTATAATCCCGTCGTTCATCCGTTGAATCACAAAGTGCGGATAAATTTTCAGACGAGTGGTAACTATTCAAAAATGAATCCAGGCTACCGTCAATATTATGCCCCGTACTACTTCTGATATAGCCAAGGAATTCTATAAAATGCAGCCGGTCTATTCCACCCTGACGCAAATAATACGAACAGTAATTTTTCTGCTCATCGAGCATACTGACAATCACGTCTGTTATATCGACGATTTTTTTCTCGCTTGAGGCACAATGAAAAACAGCCCTATTTATCACGGATTGAAAACCGATTGTCTTAATAGGCTCGGGGTACATCTGTTTTTCATTATCATAAACAGTAACGGGGATCTGCTTTGATAAATATTCAAGTAAATTTGTTTTTATGGATTCCACATCACCACCGCAAATCACCAGCAGATCATAAACGGTATTTTCTGATATAGCCGTATACAGAATATGCTCGGGTGTAAGAAACTCATGGTGTACTTTCTTTGCGAATTCTTCCGTATGTATCAAAATATTCGATAGTTGCAAACTAATTGTCATGCATTCTCCATTTCAACACGCAAGGGAAAACCTTCTTTTCTCGCTAAATTTCTGGTAATTGTTACTCGCGTTGCTGCAATATCATACGTATACGTACCGACAATTGCAGAACCTTTTGTATGTACACTGTTCATCAGTTTTTCGGCTTCAAAATCTGATTTATGAAAAACTGATTTTAAAACATTCACAACAAAATCCATCGTCGTATAGTCATCGTTAAAAAAAATCACATTAAAATTCGGAGGCATTTCCAATTCAACATCGGAATAAACATCTGTACTAAAACTACCGTCCGTCTGGATCCTTTCACTCATGAATTCAATATAACACAATTTCATATTGATTCCAATAAGTTCAAATTATTGGACAAAAAAACTGAAAAAGATTAGACTATAAAATATGGAACAAAAGAACAGAAAAAAGCGAAAAGGATTCCGAATAACGTACAATGCCCCGGTAACGCTTACTTTTTCACTTCTTGCGGCCCTTGTTTTGATTCTCGACGGTTTTATTCTTCATAATAAACTTCTTTTGAGGTTTTTTGTCGCACCCGGATGCCAGACAAGTGTTTTTCCTTTTACCTGGACAGATCCACTCGATTATCTGCGCCTTTTTACCCACGTTCTGGGGCATAGAGACTGGAATCATCTGCTGTCGAATCTCTCATTCATACTGCTGCTGGGACCGCTTCTGGAAGAGAGATACGGATCCCCTGCCATAGCGCTTATGATTGCAGTTACCGCATTTGTCACCGGCATATTGAATGCCTGCTTTATCAGCTCCCCGCTTATGGGATCAAGCGGTATAGCATTTATGATGATTCTGCTTGCTTCTTTTACAAGTATCTCGCACAATGAAATACCGCTTTCATTTATTCTTATCCTGTTATTATACATCGGCAGAGAACTTATACCGGC
The DNA here is from genome assembly GCA_022640795.1 of Treponema sp. Lineage (GTDB taxonomy): Bacteria > Spirochaetota > Spirochaetia > Treponematales > Treponemataceae > Treponema_D. The sequence continues at coordinate 56,151 of JALCCK010000002.1, read as the reverse complement.
TTCAAAGGATGAAAACATTTCGACACTTGCCCATATTGCAGGAGGCATCTGCGGATCCATGTTTGGTTTTCTGGTCGCTCCGCGAACACGAAAATCTTCTGCTAAAAAGACACAAAAAAATGATGCCGAAAAAAACAAGCCGGATACAAAAAACGATGATGCGACGATAATCGGTACGATCGATTTTTAACTACTAAACGGACCGCGATCTCAATGAGAACGCGGCCTGTTTATTATGCACCAAAAATCGGACGAACGTTTATAACTTCTTTAATTTGAGCCAGACTTCTGAGCGTTTCTTCAGAGACAACACCATCTACATCTATAATGTTATACGCCAGATCGCCGCGGTTCTGATTAACCATTCCTGCAATATTCAGATTCGCATCACCAAGAATCGTTGAAAATTTTGCGACTTTTCCCGGAACATTTTTATTGACGATACAGAGTCTGGTTCCTTCCTTCGGTAACGGGGAATCCATATGGCAACGGGGAAAATTAACCGAATTGGAGACATTGCCTTTTTCAAGGTAATCACGCAATTCTTTTACGGCCATGCGGGCACAATTGTCTTCTGCTTCCGGTGTCGAAGCACCGAGATGCGGAAGGCATATAACGTTCTCGTGATTTATCAGCTCTTCATCTGCAAAATCGGAAACGAATACTGAAACTTTTCCAGCATCGAGAGCTGCAAGAATATCGGAATTAACGACAAGCCCTCCCCGTGCAATATTAATAATATGCACGCCGTTTTTCATGGCACGGATTGTTGTGGCATTGATAAAGCCCTTCGTATCATCTGTTTGCGGCACATGAATTGTAATATAATCCGATTTTGAGAGCAGCATATCCAGTGTTTCTGCATGCTTTACGGAACGATCAAGTTTCCAGGCCGCATCAATAGACATAAAGGGGTCATAGCCGATAACTTCCATCCCGAGGGCAATAGCAGCATTGGCAACCATTGCACCAATAGCACCGAGGCCGATAATCCCCAGCGTCTTGCCTTTGATTTCGGGACCCTGAAATTGTGATTTTCCTTTTTCTGCCATTTCCGGGATTTTATCGCCATTTCCGGCAAGGTTTCTTACCCAGGCATTTGCAGCAAAAACCGGACGACTTGAAATAAGCAGTGAAAGTATAACGAGTTCTTTTACCGCATTGGCATTTGCACCCGGGGTATTGAATACTGCAATACCCCTTTCAGTCATTTTGTCGATCGGAATATTATTTGTACCGGCTCCTGCACGCCCCACAGCCTTTAACGAAGGAGAAAGGGCCATAGTATGCATGTCCTGAGAGCGGACAAGAATTGCATCAGCATCATTTATACTTGAAGCAACTTCATAATCCTCGCGGGGAAAATCATTAAGCCCCACCGGCGAGATTTTATTTAGTGTCTGAATTTTAAACATGTTCAACTCCTATAAAATATTAAAGTATGCCGATTCCTTTCAGCCGTCAAAAATTTTCTTCTGCAAACCGATCCATAAATTTAATAAGAGCTTTGACACCATCTAGCGGCATTGCATTGTAGATAGACGCCCGCATACCGCCAACCGTTCGATGGCCTGCAAGATTTACGAGACCTTCCGCGGCTGCTTCTGAAACGAATTTTTTGTTGATGGCCTGCGCTTTTTCAGGATCCTCCTCTTTCGTAAGAAAAGGAACATTCATAAGCGAGCGGCTTCCTTTTTCAACCGTCGCATGATAGACACTGCTGCGGTCCAGATAGTCGTAGAGCATGTCAGCCTTTTCCACATTGCGCCGTTTCATACCTTCCGCACCGCCCTGTTCTTCGACCCATTCAAGGACTTTTCCCACCATGTAGATACTATAGCACGGCGGAGTATTATACATTGAACCGGCATCGGCATGTATCTTGTAGGAAAGCATTGAAGGGGTACCTTTTAAAGGCGTCTCGGTAATAAGATCATCACGAATAATTACCAGCGTAACACCGGCAGGTCCAAGATTTTTCTGGGCCCCCGCAAATAAGATTCCGAATCGCGAAACATCAAGCGGTTCCGAAAGAATACAGGAAGAAATATCCGCACAAAGCGGTATTGTACCCGTTTCGGGAATATACTCATAATGAGAACCTTTGATTGTATTATTAAAACACAGATAAACATAATCATAATTGCCGGTAATTTTTTCTACTTTCGGTATGTATGTATAATTTCTGTCTTTCGAAGAAGCTATCACGTCAACATCAATCCATTTTGCAGCTTCTTTCAGCGCTTTTGTCGACCAGGTTCCGGTATCAATATAAGCGGCCTTTTTATATTTCACCCCAAGATTCAACGGTATCATGGCAAACTGCGTAGAACCGCCTCCCTGCAAAAAAAGAACTTTATAGTTTTCGGGAACGTTCATAAGTCTGCGGACAAGATTCTCTGCATTTTCAATAATAGGTTTGAAAACAGCAGACCTGTGGCTCATTTCCATAACAGACTGACCGGAGCCTTTATAATCCAGCATCTCGGAAGCGGCTTCCGTAAGGACTTCTTCAGGAAGACACGACGGTCCTGCAGAAAAATTATACACGCGACTCATATATTCTCCTCAGCAAGTCAGACGGAGTCATTCCGTCAAAAAACGGAACTTGCAGACCACGGCTTGCTGCAGTCTGTATAGAAAATCCAGAATTCTGCTGTATTTTCTAGTACCCCATTGTACAAAATGTTTTACGAAATGATTTAAAAAGTTCAAAACCCTTTAAAATCATTCTATGTTAATCTCTGCCCGCAACACGGACAGAAAGATTAATCAGCGCGGTAACCGGTGAAATATTTTCAACAAAAACACCGGAAGGAACTGAAATTATTGCTCGTGAATAATTAACAATCCCTAAAATACCAGAATTGACCAGACGGGAAGCAGTTTCCTGTGCAAGATCTTCTTTTACACACAGAATTGCAAACTGCAGCCCCATATCAGAAACAGTCAGTTCAAGGCGGGATAAAGGATAGAGCGGAAAAGTCGAACGGAGGACCTCTGTCCGGTTAACACTTGAGTCGAAGCCAACCGTAATGCGGAACGGAGTCTCTGAAAAAAGAGAATTATCCAGCAGCGCCGCACCGAGCCTGCCGAGCCCGACTATACAGCACCGGCGGATGTCTTCAGTATCGGTGTTCTCTATCCCGAGTGAATCGCATATTGCGGCACGAAGCTCGGCTACATCATAGCCATTCGAAACACCGTGTGTAAAATTCAGGAAAGAAATGTCACGACGGATTAAAGAGGACGACCAACCGGTCAGATTTTCTATCATTGAAGAAGTAATTTTCCTCGTTTTCTGCTGAGACAGCAGTTGAGCCAGTAAAACAAGCCGGCGTTGAGCCGGAGCAGGCAATGTTTTCACGATAACGGCACCTTTCCTGTGAATTTTATCACAGAATATATGCCTATCATACAGGAAAGTATCACACAGCGTCAATCATTTTTACCGGGTATTCAGTCATAATCAGATACCATAACCTGAATAGATAAAAAAAGCGCTATTATTGTGATTTTTATCACAATAATAGCGCTTTTCCATCACCAACAGCTTTTCTATTTTTTCGCTATAACCGCTGTCTGACCGTTTAAAACTTCGTCACCGTAAAAAGAAACGACCTCTATATCAAATAAGCGGTCCAGACTGTCACGATAATTTACGATTTTACTCACATAGTTAAGAGTTACCTGCGGAGTACTGTTTTTTCTAACCTTATTCGTACCTGCATTATACATAGCCAGCGCGGTAATCTCGTTGCCAGCCGTATTAAGACAAAATCGAAGATGGGCAAGCCCGTATTTCGCATTTGTCGCCGGATCATAAAAATCATCACGGCTCAAATTAGGAAAAGATGCATTATTCAGTTGAAACAAACCCCTGTCTATAGAACTATTTGAGTTTCTGTTATATGCCTCAATGTTGTATCCGCTCTCCGTATGCGCAAGGGCAAAAGCCAGAGAAAGTGGAATATCATTTTCATCGGCCGCCTCAAGAACAGATAATGTTACCTCTCTGTTTCCGGTAATATGCATATAAAACCATTCAACAGCTCCGCGGGATACAGGATTCCTATACAGGACAAGCCCCTTGTCGTCTTCGACAATTGAAAAAGATTTAGCTTCTGGTACAAAATTATCAGTGAACGAAACTTCTAATTCCTGATCCTGCGTTGCAGGAGTTATGTCGGTAGAAAGAGTTACAGAAGGAACAAAAACAGGGGCCGGAAAAACCGTTGCAATAAAAACAGAAACAACCGCAATAAAAATCGACAAAAATAAAATAATCACACTCATTATTTTGAATTGCCTGTGTCCGGAAATTTCTTTCAAAATACCTCCCACATTCGGAAATTAAATCTCCAAAATAATAGAGTTTTTTTTACCACAAATTACCGTTTTAAGCAAGCAGTTAGATGCAATTTTTAAGAATATTCTGCATATGTTTACATTTAATACAAAACGACGTCATTGTAAAAGCCGTCGGTCTTTTCTCGTGCAAAAAAAACATACTGCGAATGCTTTTTTTGCAGTTCCTGAATATATGCGGAAACAAAATCCTCGTTTTCTGCCGCGGTATCGGGAATAGTAAATCCAATCACTGACCTGCAGTCTTTTATTCTTCTGGCAATATGTTTTGCCGCAGCTGTGAACAGCTCCGCGGCAGCCGGATTCGCAAGGTCCGCTCCTGCAACGGGACTGATTATCGCGTGAAGTCCGTATTCATCAAAAGATTTCAGAATTTCTCTGAGGTATGCAAGAAAAGCTTCATTGTACATTCCCTCTTCGGGCTCAACTGTTTTTCCGGAAATTTCAAGAACGACAGGACGGTCAGATACCGTGTACATTTTTCCCTCCGTAATTCCGGCTACAACCGATGCAACATCAGCTGCATTCTGATCTGAAATTTCAAAAACACTCATATCGTCCGTCGGCACTTTCTCGCCTTCACTAGTATATAAAAAGTGCTTATCAGCAGTGAATTCCTTTTCTATTTTCATATTCTTCAGGCTCCGCTCATAAAAACAAAAAAAAAGACCTCTATGCCGCACATAAAGGTCTGCTTCAACACACAAAAAAAGCTATTCTGTCAGAATTTTAATGACTTCAGCTTTATCCTGTGTATTAAGAATCTGCTGGCGTTTATCTGCACTCTTAAACAAAAGACTTACTTCTGCGAGAAACTGCAGATGCGGGCCGGTCTTATTCACCGGTGACAATGTCATAATAAATATACGGCACGGTTCCTGATCAAGCGAATCAAAATCCACCGGATTGTCCGATATACCGATGCAGGCAACCAGATCAGAAATAGTATCGGTTTTTCCATGGGGAATAGCAATACCATGTTTCATTCCGGTCGACATTTTACGTTCACGATCCAAGACACATTCACGTGCCGCAACTTTATCGGTAACTTTACCAGCTTTTACGAGGATTTCCAGCATCTCGTCAATAATTTCTTCTTTTGTTGTTCCCTTGAGGTGAAGATTCACTGTATCGGGTGTTAAAACAGTTCTTAAGTCCATAACTTTAGTTTATGTTTACTTCTTATAAATGTCAAGAAAAAATCCACTAAAAGGATAAATAATTAAGCTTTTTAACAGTAAAATTTATGACAAAAATTCAGCCTGCCGGAAGCTCTTTTGTAACAGAAGCAAATTTGATAAGATAGACTCATGACTGATATACAAAAATTTCTATCAGATTCACGAAGAATAGTCAAACAGGAATATGCTGATTACGGGGAACGCTATGACGGAATACAGGCAAGTCGTAAAATAATGACTTTGTTTGTAAAGAACAATCAGGGTCTGGCAGAACTGCCGGAATCACTTGCGGATTACTGGTTTACCACCTTTGTTTCCAATTCCCCAGATCCGGCAAACGAACCCACCGAAGAACATATGGAAAAAATCGCCGCACTGCATTCTTTTTTAAATAATGAAGAAGAAGAGACAGACTCTTTAGATAAAAAAGACTGGAAGGAAATAGCCCGCCTGGTAAATTTTGAAGCGGAAGCTCTTCCCATCGGCACGTTGAGTGAAATGATGTCCATGCTGCTTTCAAAAAAGGCGCTTTAAATTGAAAAAACTATCACAAAGTGAAATTCGAAGCTATTATTCGAATTGTATGCAGTGTCCGAGAGCCTGCGGAGTGGACAGAACTGCAGGTTCTACGGGCTTCTGCGGAGAACAGAAAGAAATACGGATAGCCTCAGCCGGGCTGCATTTCGGTGAAGAACCGCTGATTACCGTACATGGAGGCAGCGGGACTATCTTTTTTACCGGTTGTACGCTGCACTGTGCCTTTTGCCAGAACTACCAGATTTCGCAGCTCGGGACGGGACGGACTGTAACAACCCGGGAATTTACCGAGATGTGTCTGCAGCTGGAAGATGCAGGAGCCGAAAATATCAATCTTGTCACCGGGAGCCATTGTATTCCGCAGCTCGCAGAGTATCTGTATGATGCAAGGAGGGCTGGGCTCACGATTCCCTATTGCTGGAATTCTTCAGCATACGAAACGGTAGAAATGCTTGAACTTCTGAAAGATCTTGTCACTATCTGGCTCCCGGATTTGAAGACGCTGAACAAAGAACTGTCTGCAGAACTTTTTGCAGCTGAAGATTATCCGGAGGTTGCTGAAAAAGCAATAATATGGATGATAACAAATTTTCCGGTCAGCATAACAGATAAAACGGTAAACGGAGTGACAAAAGAAAAACTGGAGCAGGGAACCATTATCCGTCATCTTTTTCTTCCGGGAAAATTTGAAGAAACGGTGGATACGCTCGAGTGGCTTAAAAAGCACGCAGACGGCAGGGCCTGTATTTCCCTCATGTCGCAATATACTCCCGTTCCATTCAAAACATCAGAAAATGATCTGCAGAAAAGAAGAACTGCATTGAAAACCATCAGCAATAGAATTGTAAACAAAAGAGAAGACAGAGACTTGCGGGATCTTATTGATGCCTATGAATTCGAATATCTTTTTTACCAGGAACTTTCAACAGACACGTCGTGGCTGCCGGACTTTAACAGAGTCCAGCCGTTTTCAAACAAACTTGCCCGGCCGTTCTGGCACTGGAAAACAGGATTCATAAAAAACCAGTAAAAGACAGTCACGTGAGGTACTATAAATTTTAACTCTGTTATAAGACATGATTTAAAAGAGTAAAAATAATTCCCAAGTAAAGAAAACATGTTATAATTACGTATATGCCGAATAAAAATGAACTGCAAAGAAAATCTTTATCAGTGAGCTCACAAACAGGAATAGCCGTACCGCTCGGAGCGCTCCTTACAAAAAACTCTCCGGTCATTGGAGAATTTCCATCTTTAAAAATACTTATTCCGTTCTGCAGGAAAAGCGGACTGCAAATAATCCAGTTGCTTCCGGTGAACGATACGGGCATGCAATCCTCTCCGTACAGCGGACTTTCAGCCTTTGCGCTTCATCCTATTTATATTTCACTCTCAGCTTTACCGGAATTCACCGGTACCTATCAAACGAATAAAAAATTCAGGGAAAACTATGATTCGTTTATCGCAGAAAATTCCGGAACAGAACGGTACCGTTACCAGAATATCTTGAAAGAGAAAACAGTACTTTTACAAATGCTCTACGAAAAAGCGGCAATACCGGACACGCAAAAAAAAATATCCGCGTGGACAGCCGCCAATCCATGGATAGTAGAATATGCGGTTTATAAAGCGCTGAAAACCGACTATCTCGAAGCCTCATGGAAATCGTGGGCAGAAAAAGACAAAAATCTCTCTAAGGAACAGATCGAAAAACGGTGGAACAAAGAGACCGACAGAAAAAAACACCTGTTCTATGCGTGGATGCAGATGCGGGCACACGAACAGCTCGCCGAATCGGCAGCTGCTGCAAGACAAAACGGTATAATTATCAAAGGCGACATTCCCATAATGATGAATGAGGATTCATGCGACGTATGGGCATCACCGGGACTGTTTGATGAAACGCAGAAAGCGGGGTCTCCGCCGGATGGGGAAAACAGACTGGGGCAAAGCTGGGGATTCCCTATTTATAACTGGAAAAACATGGCGGCTGACAATTATGCCTGGTGGAAAAGCAGACTGAAATCAGCTTCTGAATACTATGATGCCTACCGGCTGGATCATATTCTCGGTTTTTTCAGAATTTGGGCAATACCGTATCAGGATACGACAGCATATCTCGGCCATCCAGATCCGTATGTTCCTTTTTCCCGTGAAGAATTGCACACGGCAGGATTCGACGACGGCCGAATAAGATGGCTTTCACAACCGCATATTCCGACCAGTGTTGTAGAAGATATAACATGGAATCACGAAGCAGCTCACGCAATTCTGTCCATGCTGGCGGATCGTCTCGGAAGCGAAGAACTGTGGATTTTAAAAAAAGAACTGAAAGGCGATCAGCAAATTTTCGCAACTGATTTTGGAACTGTGTGTACGGCAGATGCCGCAGCCCGGATAAAACAGAAACTTTCCGAATATTGGCGGAACAGATGCATTATCGAAGTTGAACGTAATAAATACGTTCCCGTATGGTCTTATTCGGAGTCGACGTCGTGGCAGTCGCTTTCTTTTTCTGAAAAAGAAAAACTGAAGGCTCTTTTTTCTGAAAAAAATGAAGCTCAGGAAAAAGAATGGGAAAAACACGCAAGAAAAATTCTGCCGGCACTCACGCAGTCAACTCCGATGATTCCGTGTGGAGAAGATCTTGGCGTTACGCTGAAATCTGTTTCCGAAGTCCTTGCAGAAACAGGAATTCTTGGCTTACGTGTTATCAGATGGCATAGAAGATGGAATGAAAACGGACAGCCGTTTGTTCCCTTAAAAGAATATCCGCGGCTTTCGGTTGTCACGACGTCCGTTCATGACTCACCGACGCTTCGCCAGTGGTGGAGTACTGACAGAAACGCCGCTGCACTTTTTGTCAAAAGTTTTCCGGAATATTTCAACCATCCTGACGAAGAAAAAAAATCTTTTTCGCAGCAAACCGCTCAATCACTCCTAACGGCAGCAGCTGCTGCTACAAGCTGCTGGTGCATTCATCCGCTGCAGGATTTTCTTTACTTGTCGGATACCTATATACTTCCGGATCCTTTAAAAGAGCAGATAAATATTCCCGGAACAGTATCTTCTTTTAATTGGACATATAAACTGCCTGTCTGCGTAGAAACTCTTTCTGCCGATACGGAACTTCAAAATAAAATAAAAGAAATCGTCGAAAAACACCGGGAGGTACAATGAACAGTTCTTACAATGAATTTCACATAAGCAGGCAAATCCGCAGCAGTTGTAAATTCAGCGGGGTTATTTTCAGCTCGACAGGGAATGCTGTTTTACATGACATGAGACAGGTCCGGCTTTTCGCTGAAAAGCTTAATACGCTCTTCGACAAAGAAGGAACTCCTGAAAGACGTATTTCCGCAGGGAACCTCAACGCTATGGGGCTCATTGATGAAATTTTTCATTACATTTGTACTATCTATCGGAAAAATAAAAAAAGTACTTCATTTGCAAATTTACTTACCGGGCTTACGGCAGAATTCGGTACTGACAAAGTAGATGAAATCCTGCTTGAGTTTACACAGGAATTTCCACCGCTTGCAGTCTATCGCAATGAACAGACAGAGGAAGCCTACCTGTCGGGCGCAGGAACGGATACAGCCGGAAATCGTATACGGACAAACAAAGAAGCCGCACTGGAAGAACTAATAATGCTCCATATGGCAAATGAAAATCCTGCGTTCAGACCATTCAGTATTCTGTTCAACCATTTCAAACTTGCAAAAAATCCGCTTTATGAAGAAACATGGGAGTTCATCCAGGCCTATTTCAAAAAGGAACCTGTTCTCGGTAAATATAATCATGATCTTATAACGTTCTTAAAGGAACCCGTTCTTTTCAGCCCGAACAATTTAAAAGGACAGCTGGACTATATCAGAAAGAACTGGATGAATTTGCTGGGAGACTGGTTAAAACGCCTGCTAGCAGGAATCGATACGATAACAGAAGAAGAAAAACCGGCATGGGGTCCGGTTAACGGCGGTGAAGTGAAAATGGCTCCGTACAGTTATGAAAACCTCATGAAAGAATATGAACGGTATAGTCCCGACCGCGAATGGATGCCAAAAGTCGTTCTTATAGCAAAAACTGTTCTTGTCTGGCTTGATCAGCTTTCCAAGGAATACAGGGAAAAAATAACCAGACTTGATCAAATTCCCGATAAGGAACTTGATATGCTTGCAGAAGAAGGTTTTACCGGCCTCTGGCTTATAGGTATCTGGGAACGAAGTTATGCAAGCAAAAAGATAAAACAGTATTGTGGAAATCCGGAAGCAGCGGCAAGTGCTTACAGCCTCTATGATTATGATATTGCACAGAATCTCGGCGGATGGGAAGCGCTTGATAATCTGCGGCGGCGGTTATGGGCACGAGGCATACGGCTAGCGTCGGATATGGTCCCCAATCATACCGGCATGGATTCTAAATGGATTAATGAACGTCCGGAACTTTTTATGCAGAGAACTGATTGTCCGTTTCCGCAGTATACATTCAGCGGCGAGAATCTTTCAATGAACAGCCGGATCGGCGTCTACCTGGAAGACCACTATTTTGATAAAACGGACTGTGCAGTAGTCTTCAAGCGTGTTGATCATCAGACCGGAGACGTCAGGTACATTTATCACGGGAACGATGGGACCGGCATGCCGTGGAATGATACAGCCCAGATAGATTTTCTGAATCCGCAGGCACGTGAAGCCGTAATACAGGAAATTCTGCATGTCGCCCGCAATTTTCCGATAATCAGATTCGATGCCGCAATGGTACTTGCAAAAAAGCATATCCGGCGCCTCTGGTATCCGGAGCCGGGACACGGAGGAGACATCGCAACCAGAAGCGAATATGCAATGAATTCAGAGCAATTCGAAAATGCCATACCAAACGAATTCTGGAGGGAAGTCGTTGACCGCGTCGCAAAAGAGGTTCCTGATACTTTGCTTCTCGCAGAAGCGTTCTGGATGATGGAAGGTTATTTTGTGCGGACGCTGGGAATGCACCGTGTCTACAACAGCGCATTCATGAATATGCTCAAAAAAGAAGAAAACCAGAAATATCGTGACACGGTAAAAAATACGATAAAATTCGATCCACAGGTTTTAAAACGATTCGTTAATTTTATGAACAACCCTGATGAAGAAACAGCTGTTGCACAATTTGGAAAAGGCGACAAATATTTCGGCGTTTGTACGCTCATGATTACAATGCCGGGGCTTCCAATGTTCGGACACGGTCAGATAGAAGGTTTTGAAGAAAAATACGGGATGGAATATACCAAAGCATATCGCGATGAAAAACCGGACAAAGAACTTCTGAACCGGCATCGGCACGATATATTTCCGCTTCTGAAAAAGAGATACCTTTTTGCACAGATTGAAAATTTTCTCTTTTTCGACGTGTGGAATAATGGTATGATAAACGAAAATGTTTTTGCCTACAGCAATGCTTTTAACGATGAAAAAGCAATCATCTTTTACAATAACAAATACGAGCAGGCAGCAGGATGGATAAATCAGTCCTGCCAGTACGCAGTCAAAACAGGAAGCGGTGAACACGACGTTGTTTTAAAAACAAAATCCATTGCAGAAGGTCTCGGACTCACGCCGGATGAGGACTATTACCTTCTGTTCAGAGAAAATCATACAGGCCTATGGTTTATACGGAAGAACTCCGACATTTGCAAAAACGGAATGTTCATCAGTCTGAACGGATTTGAATATCAGGTAATGACAGATATACATCAGGAAAGAGACACTCCCGATCATAAATACAGCATACTCTATACAGCGCTTGGTGGTAAAGGTTCTGCAAATCTTGCCGTCGAGTGGGAACGTATTCTATATCGGGAGCTTTATGCTGATTTAAAGAATTTTATTTCACCGGAATTTCTGCAGTCCGTCCGGAGCCTTCTGAAAGCGGGCAGCCTGTCGCCCGGAAAAACTTTAAAAATTATCGATGCAGTAAAAAAGAATGCCGTAAAATTTTACACTACTGCACAAAAGTTTATGGATGGCGATTCCGAATCCCGGAAATTGTCTCAAAACAGGTCGGAATCCGAACAAAATTCCGTCCGTCTGTTCAATTCGTTCAGTAAAAACTTTCAGCATCTCTCGAAGGACTGTAAAAACACAAAAGGCGGCAAAGCGCAGGCAAAAAAAGAGCTGGCCGAGAGCCTTGATCTTGCAGCGAAAATGGGTGATGCGGCAAAATTTCTGTCGCTCGGCATGCAATACAGCAGCTGCAGTCCGGAACAACTCGTCTGCTATGTCTGCATGTCGGACCTTGCGTTCAGCGGATATGCGAGGCAATGGTCTCTTGATCGGGAAATTTCAGAATTACTGGAACAAGACGATTCGGCACAAAAAACCGTCAGGGATGCATTAAACCGGATGTTCATTCTTTCTGAAGCTGAAAGACCAGTACTTTCCGATGCAAAATTTAAAAACTCGGCAGGAAAAGCGGCGGAACTGCTGGTGAATCCACCCTACGGTAAAATTCTTGCAGGTGTAAACGAATTCAACGGAGTACAGTGGTTTAACAAAGAACGGTCCGACAGCAGTCTCTGGTATATGATTGCCATAGATCTAATGACAGCGACACCCAAAAGGGCTGCACAACTTATGCGGTTCTATACATATCTGGCTTCCGCAAAAGAGGCTGCCGGGTTTCATGCAGAAACATTTACCGCTGCATTACAAAATAAAAAAGGAAAGAAAGTCCTGAAGAAAAAATGACCGTTTATAAATTCTTAAGAACCGCAATGATATCATCTGCAGTACTGATCAGAGGCCTTTTTAAGGCAATTTTTCTTCTGGTTGCTGCTATCTCTGCAGGAACTTCGGGGAATTCGCCCAGACAATGCTGGAAATAAGCCTTTGAAAATGAAGGATGATCCCTGGCAACGACAACCATAGCGTCACCGGGTTCGCAAAGATCAATCCGTTTTACTGCTGCAGCATACGCTGCAGCAGTAAATTTATCAACATACAAATGATATTTCACAAATAAATCCTTTGTAACTTTTTCGGTTTCCGGTTCGGAAACATCCGCAGGATAAATAAAATTCTTTACCATAGCGGAATTAACGGCAAAAACTTCTTCAAGCCGTTCTATATTAGAAGGATCGGCAGGATCAGCAGGTTGCCGCTGGGCCATCGGTACAAATGAATCAAGTATTTTACAATTTTCCAAGGGGTCAAGTTTTATCGTATCGGTAGATGGTAGTATAAATCCATTCACCGGTAAAGCAAGCCGCCAGCTGTACAAACCGGCGACAACATTACTGTAATTGCCCGCACTGAGCGCATAATAAATATTCCCGACAACCTGATCTTTTAACCGGGAAAAAGCAAACGGATAAAAAAATGACTGAGGAATGAGCCTTCCGATATTTGCCGTATTTGCAACAGTTAGATGATATTTTTCTACGAGTTTCCGGTCCGAAAAAATTTTCCTTACCATATCATGACAGTCTGATTCAGTTCCAGTCACTTCAAAAGGATATATATTGCCACCGTTCCAGACATAATCCTTTTCATTGAGACCACAGACGGTCCCTGCAGGATACAGAAGTACAGCTTTGACATGCTTCATTCCGCGTAATTCTTTAGCAAGAATTGCACCCAGTTCACCGGTCGTAACATCAAGAAAGACAGCATTCTTCCCTGACAGCTGCAGCAGCGTTTCCAGGGTAGAAACAAGATAGGAAACACCAAAATCCTTATGGGAACCGCTCGGTCCGTGAAAAAGTTCCAGAAAATAAAACCGCTTATCAAGTTTTTTAAGCACCGGTTCAAAAGGAAATGCTTTCGTTGCTATAGTTTCACATATTATCGGACTGAATTCTTCATTTATGCAGGCAAGTGTTAATGCACCGGCTATAGAAGCAAAAGAAGTATTCTTGCCCGTATACATAATCCATTTCCGAAGATCCGATACATCTGCAGGAACATAGAGTCCGCCATCTGACGGCATACAATCGAGGACAGCCTGTTCGAAACTTACATCAAGATCCGGATTTCGTGTACTTGTAAAACGCATGTACTAAGTATAGCACTATAAGGATATTTTAACCAGAACCATCCTGTTACAGTCTCCAATGCTCTTCAAAAAAGTATCATAGTTGCGGAATTCAGGAAAATAGCATATTCTAGTACCATGAACTATAAATTGACTCATACTATATCAAAGGCAGAACTACTGGACAGATTCATTTCCTATGTAAAGACATATTCATCCAGCAGTGAAGCTTCGGCGGATAAGGGAAACGCTCCCTCAACACCACAACAGGCATTATTTGCAGAACAGCTTAAAAAGGAAATGGCCGGCATCGGGATTTCTTCTGTCACCCTGGCAGACCATTCTTTTCTGTACGGTTACCTCCCGGCATCAGAAGGACAGGAAGCCGTACCGGCGTTCTGTATGATGGCACATATTGATACAACAGAAGAAGTCTGCGGAAAAAATGTTGTCCCCCAAATTATTGAAAAATACAACGGCAGAAAAATTGAACTGAAAGAATCGGTTATACTTGATCCTGAAAAAGACAAAGCGCTTGCACAGGCAGGCGAAGAGAAAGATACTATCATAACAACCGACGGGACGACGCTTCTGGGAGCCGACGACAAAGCCGGGATAGCTGAAATCATGACGGCTGCAGCCTATCTTCTCAGCCACCCGGAAATAAAACATGGAAAAATTGAGCTGTTGTTCTCTCCCGACGAGGAAACGGGGCATGGTATGGATTTTGTTCCGCTCGCGCTCCTCACATCAAAAAGATGTTATACAGTGGACGGCGGTCATATCGGAGAACTTGAAACAGAGTGCTTTAATGCCGTAAAAACTGAAGTTTTTTTTACGGGTATCTCGGTACACACGGGAACAGCCAGATCCGGAGGTCTCGTAAGCGCAATAGCAATGGCGTCAGCGTTTATTACAAGCCTCCCCTACCGGCAGCTTCCGGAAACGACGGACGGCTACGAAGGTTTTTATGCACCACTTGAAATACAGGGAACGCTGGAATCAGCCAGGGTTCATCTGCTGCTTCGTGATTTTACGCAGAGCGGTATGGAAAAACGAAAGGATTTCATAAACCAGCTTGCACAAATCACGGCGGCAGCTTTCGGAGGAAAATCACAGGTGGTCCATACGAAGCAATACCTCAACATGAAAGAAAAACTGGACGCACATCCGTCTGTCGTCAACAATCTTGTAAAGGCATATAAAAAGTGCGGAATAGAACCGGATATTGTACCGATACGAGGCGGTACTGACGGATCGCGGCTGACGGAAATGGGGATTCCAACTCCTAATATGTTTACCGGCGGACATAATTACCACAGCAGAAGTGAATGGGCATCACTGTCACAGATGACAGCTGCATGTGATATTCTCGTAGCACTGGCAGAAACGACGGCAGAGGAATAAGAATGTATGAATATCATATCGAAGGTGGTTTTCCCGTAAAGGGAACCATTCATGCCGGCGGCAATAAGAATGCTGCACTGCCCTGTATCGCGGCCGCACTTTTAACACCTGAACCGGTGCTGCTCAGAAATATTCCGGATATAGAAGATACTGCAGTCATGCTCTCAATAATACAGGCCTTTGGAGCAGTAGTACACCATCGTGAAAAAAGCTGCTGGGAAATAACTGCGGAAAACATAATTTCCAGTACAATACCTGCGGAGCTTTCGAAAAAAATTCGGGCTTCCATTTTATTTGCAGGGCCGCTTCTGGCCCGGACCGGTAAAGCCGTAATGCTGCCGCCAGGAGGCGATGTTATCGGGCGCCGGAGGCTGGATACTCATCTTCTGGCACTTACAGAACTTGGTGCCCGTGTCGAAATCGACGGAAAATTTGAATTCTCGGCAAATAAACTGGTGGGTGCAGAAATTTTTCTTGATGAAGCAAGCGTTACCGCTACGGAAAATGCGGTCATGGCTGCTGTTCTTGCAGACGGGAAGACGGTTTTGACGAATGCGGCCGGAGAACCTCACGTCCAGGATTTATGCAGAATGCTGGTACAAATGGGAGCAAAAATTACCGGTATCGGCAGCAACATTTTGTATATAGAAGGTGTCAAAAAGTTACACGGCTGCGAATTCACCATTGGACCGGATTTCATGGAGGTAGGTTCTTTTATAGGTCTCGCTGCTGCCACTCGGGGAGCTATAAAAATTACGGGAATAAAGCCTCCTGATTTACGCCCTATGCGTATATCATTCAACAAACTCGGCATCGGCTGGAACATAGACGGTACGACACTTACCGTGCCGGTAAATCAGGAAATGAAGGTTAATACCGACCTCGGCGGAATGATTCCAAAAATTGACGATGCACCGTGGCCCGGTTTTCCTGCCGATTTGACAAGCATCATAACGGTTGTTGCCACGCAGGTAGAAGGAACCGTTTTAATTTTTGAGAAGATGTTCGAATCGCGAATGTTTTTCGTTGATAAACTTATCAGTATGGGAGCCCGTATTACACTTTGTGACCCGCACAGAGCTGTTGTTTCAGGTCCGTGTATGCTTCACGGAGACAATCTTGTTTCGCCTGATGTACGGGCAGGTATGGCTATGGTTATCGCTGCAATGACAGCCCATGGAGAAAGCACCATCAGCAATGTATATCAGATTGAACGGGGATACGAGCATCTTGTAGAACGACTACAGGGGATCGGTGCTCATATCAAGAAAGTCGATGTAAAATAAGCTCATAGGCAGCCTGTATTTGCAGAAAAGAAGCTGTTCCGCCTTTTATTTTTTCTCCGTGATCAGGATGATAACGGGTAACGAGCCGTCTGTGCGCTGTTTTTACTTTTTCAAGTGACGCGGAAGGAGAAAGTCCAAGAACAAGATATGCGTCACGCATTTTACTATCGGACGTTTTGTATCCAATAAGTTCAGAAAGATATCGGGAAGGTTTCGTGTTCCGACTTTTTTCATCCCAACCGAATTCTGCAGCTTCCAGAACCATGAATATTTTTTGCAGCGGGACGACAGTATCATTCCTGTGCTGAAGCACAACATGAGCAAGACACTCTGAAATCAGATCGATATTGAGTTCCGAAGCTGCTGCAGCACGACAGTATACGCCGAATTCAGCAGGCTTCTTATATGTAAAAACTGTACGCATCCGGGATTCCGCACTACGGACGTCACCAGCACAGTATACAACAATGGCGCAAGTATACAAAGCACCGGGAAAGGGTTCTCCAATCCATTCCGGTACGGAAGCCCCTTGTTCAATAATTCTGCTGCACAAAATCTCTGTCCGTAAACGTTTCATAATACGTTCGGTATAAAGGCCTGCCAGCAACCCTATAAAAAGTCCTGGGAAACCGGCCAGAGATCCAATGAGCGTACCTATAATAACGATTTTGTATTTTACCAGATACTGCAGTAATTTTTTCACGATACGTTTCGTCTTCTTCATAAAATCCATAGAATAACTTATTGATTTCTCCGGGAAAGAAACAAAACAGAAGCGATAATAAAAAGGATGCCATAGGTCACCAGGACAGGAAACAATGCAAAGTTTCGTCCTGCGAGTCCTATAAAAAAATAGTTTAACAGGGACGCAATATATGAAAGTAAAAGCAGAAGCAGATATACAACTCCTGTGACGACCGGAAAAAAGAATATCCACTTAAATTTAAAAAGTTGTGATTCCCCTACCCGGTTATTCCATGAAAACGAAGCTATGAACAACAGTATAATCAAAATAAAAAAAGGATAAAGAACTCGCTTCATCATTGCTTCCGTAAAAACTTCTCCGGAATAACCATAGCGGGCAGCTTTAGGTGCAAGTTTTAAGAGTGAGCCAAGATTCATTTTTTCAGGGCCAAAAGAAGCATCGGCAAGGATTGAAAAATCAGAATACGGCATTGCCAGAACGAGGGCGGGAGCAGTTTCGTTATCAGAACGCGCATCGGCAAAATCATACTTCGGTTTATTGATACGTTCCGGACTGTTTTTATCGACAGAGGTTAGCAGTATATATGGCACGTATTTGAAATTATCTTTTATTTTAAGCGACCGCCGGGTCGCAGGATCAAAATAATCCACCGGAAGAGCAGACATTTTTGCATTCAGAACAGAAACAGAACCTGTAAATTTTCCTGCAGAAGAAAAAGAGTACATTGAAAAGTTATGAAAATATTCAATCATCTTTCCACCCGCTTTTACCGGAGTCACACCGCCTATAAAAATTACATCGATGGTACCATCGTCATGAATCAGTTTAAAATAAACATTGTTCAATAATTCAAAACGGTCTGTATATTTCGTTTCATCAAGAAAAAAATACTGTGATTCAAGTCTTTCTCTGGAAATCGCAAGATACCGCTGGACATCAGGATCTTTCGCGTTACTTCTCGATTCCGCCGACATCTCATGAAAAATATAATATGCTTTCAGGGAATCTCCATTCAGCAAAGCATTGTATCCTGCCAGTTTACGCTGAAAAAGGTTCTGCTCTGTATCGGCACGGTGGGATTTTGATTCTAAAAGTCTGTTCCACGCATGGGCTGCAGTTTCCTTTGCCAGTTGCATATTGGTATCTTTCGGATCTGCAAGATTGACGGCAAGTTGTGCATAATAATGTGCATTCAGCCATTGTCCCCGGGATCCGGCTTCTTTGGCTTTTTGCAAGAGTTCGTAAACAGTGTACTCATGCCCCTGCTCCGTCCTCTCACCATTAGCAACAGTTTCCGTCTCTGTATTTGAATCCAATGATTTTGCAAGTTTTTCCTGTTCCTGTTCACTTTCCTTTAAGAAGGACACTGCCGTTTTATTATTCGGAAAAATTTTCAGGGCCCTGTCTGCATATTCCATGGCAATCTTGGGCTGTCCAAGTTTCAAATAATCTCTTCCCACATCCATGTATTCAAAAAATACATGATTCTCATTTTCCAGCAGCTGCTGTTTCTGGGAAAAAAAAGCATACCCTGTTTCAGACGCAAGACTTACAAAAGCAGTAACTATCAGTGCGGTACTAACAACGACTCTATAAAATTTGTAGATCTGTGATGAAAACCTCAGACTATTTTTGGTTACAGGAAGTTTAAAACTAATTGAAACTCCGACGAGAAAAGCTGAAACAAGAATGGCCGGTACAAATTTCAAGAAAAGCAGCATGCTTTTGAAAAATTTGTATTTTATAACGGATTCCGAAACCATCACAGGCAATTTTTCGCTGGAAAAACCAACTGCAAAACAGATAAAGAAGACAAACAGTGCATAAATAATGATAATATGAAAAAGTTTCTTCATCCTAAAACCTCATTGGTAGTTTTAGCCCGTTTTCTCAATACAATAAGAAGTCCTGTCATGCTGATAACTATGGCAAGGCCCAGATTCAAAAAAACAATTCCCCTGTCGGGGATAAAATAAAGTGGAATTTTCCGGCACAAATTCTTAAATCCGCTCAAAAAAGACGTTCCGTAATATAATCCATTCATCCAAAAAATAAAGAGACTGCAGAACATTATGGAGAAGCTGTTGATCATTCTCCATACACTTCCATAAATAAGTATAATCACAGAAAGAAAGGCCACTCCCATAGAAGCAAAGCACAGCCATGTTATATAGCCGGAATTTATGGACAACGTCGCCTGATGCTCCAGAACAGCATACCCCTGCAGTAACCTTGCCACAGGCATCGGAAGGCGAAGAGAGTCACGAATAAGCGGATCGGCAAACGGTTCCGATTCTGTTTTTTCAAGACGTCTGTCCGCAAACGTCCTTATCACCAAAGATTTTGATTCCGATGCAGGTATCAGGAATTCGACTCCTGAAGCCATATCCTGTGCAACCGAAGCATAATAAAAAATTTTATCACCCTGGGTCCTGAAATATCCTGCGGAAATATTTTTGGGTTCTTTTTCCGAAACTGCCAGAGAAACCCCAAAATAGTTTTTCTGCAGAAATGGAACAAAAAGAAACCATGTAGCTGCACCCAGAACTATAACAGTACCGACCGGCATTTTGGAAGATGAAGGATGCCGGACAAGATAAAGAGACAGAAACATGATTGCAAAGAGTGCACACAGAAAAAAAGAAAAATGCATACCGTCAAAAAAATATGAGAGAGAAAAAGGCAGCAGCGGCTCTCCGGCAACCAGTGTGGTACAGACCTTATAGAGCATAAATACAGATGAAAAGCATACCATGCCAACAATAAAAACAGCTATATAAACCATAAAGATAGCTAAAACTCTTTTCATATGTATTCAGCATAACACGAAAATCCGGTTAAAACAACAGATATATGCAGGCTATCTAATTGTCCTGCAAAGAAAAAAGATTGATTATACAACTCGAATACACTGGTGGTGCACAAGTTATTCACAAGCTTTCCCAAAAAGTGGGGAAAAAAAACAGAAATCCATCTAATTCCCTGTATAATAGCTATTTAGATATAATATAATTAATTTATTATAATACAATAAATTACAGTCAGCCCGATTTTTTTTTTCAGAAAATAAAGAAATCTGTTTGTCTCGTCGGTATTTTATCCAGAATTTATCTTTAAGTTTTCCACAGTTTTTACACCCATAAAAAAAACCACCGCTATTGCGGTGGTTTCTGACAGGGAAAACAGATTTCAGCCTAAAAAGACCTGTCCCTGTGAATTAATCGCCAAAATCGATTTACATTCGGAACAACGAAAACGTCCCGGTCTTGTTGCTTTCAAACGTCTGGAGCAAACAGGACACGTAAAAATTTTCGGAAAGACGCTTGCCTTAACCGGAGCTCCCTGTTTAAAGAAATTAACAGCATCCGCATAAGAATCTTTCACATTAAAGAACTGAGAAAATCCCAGAAGCTGGAAAACTTCATAAACCTTCGGCTGTATTTCAAGGAGAACTATATCACCACCTTTCGGTTTAACCATTTTAAGAAAAGCGGTAAAAGAGCCGATACCAGTTGAAGACACATAATTCAATGATGAACAATTAAAGATTAAATTTATATAGCCGGATTCAACAACTTTAGCAATCCGGTTCTGAAAAAAACTTGAATTATACGTATCTATATATCCATTCAAAAGAATACTCAGGCAGTTCGGTATATCATCTATTTTCTCAAGAGAAATTTTAAGGCTGTCATCCTTTTCATCGTTAAAACCCGGAATCAGGTTATTATTATTAGCCATAAGCCTCCCGTCTAACACCATATACTTTATTAATTTTACATTACAAATCTTATTTCTGTAATTTTACAACAAATATCACCGTAATGTCAAATCTCTCATTACCTATTATAACACGTTTCCGGCAGGTTTCCATCCGCCGTCTACATTAAGCAAGACACCATTCAGTTCTTCATGTTCAATAAGGAACAACCCTGACTCCGCTATTTTTTCCGCAGAAACAAGCTTTCCTGTCGGCATTTTCCGCGAAAGTTTTTTCTTCTGTTCAGATTCAATATACTCAGTATCTACAAGTCCCGGCAACAAAGCATTACATGTTATGCCGTATTTTGCATAGGTCGTAGCAACAGAACGTACGAACGAGCAAACACCCGTCTTTGCGCCGGCATACGCAGCATTAGTATAAAATCCGTCCATACTATATGTTCTCGTCCCCCCAAACAGCAATATACGTCCCCACCGTTTCTTTTTCATAAAAGGCAACGCCGCACTTGTCAAAAAACCCGGAAGCGCATAATCAAAAAGTGAAAGTTTCTGCCAATCCTCAAAGGACGTTTCCTCTACCGATTTCTGAACAAAAGGTCCAAAACATACAATAAGTATATCGGTATCTCTGGCTCTTTCGATTAGTGGAGACTTGTCAAGATTCTTAAAATCCTCAAGACTAATATTCTGTACAAGGAAATCAAGCGAGGGGGTCATGCCGGTTGTCTGAAGGATCTCCCGTAGTTCCTGCTGAAGGTGTTTAAATTTAATCGAATCACAACTGCCGTGTACCGTTACTGAAGCCCCGGAAGCACACAATAAACGGCTAAAATAACTTCCTATTCCTCCCGAACCACCGACAATTAGTGCATGCTTATTCTTAAATCGGAGCATGATTTTATTATAGCGCATTTAGCGAAAAAAAAGTATAGTAAAATTATGGATCTAACCAAGATATATATACTACTCGACAGGCCGGAAGAAAGCAGAAACATCGGGGCTGCCTGCCGGGCAATGGCAAATAACGGAATAGAGCATCTTCGCATCGTCGGAAAAAGAGACGACTATGATGACACAAAAGTCAGAATTCTGGCCATACATGCTGCTGCACTCTGGGAACAGGCGGAATTTTATGTATCAATTACGGAAGCAACAGCCGATTGTGTTTTGAGTGCAGGAACTACCCGCAGAAGGGGCAAAAACAGAAAAGGGAAACTTCTTTATCCGGAAGAATTTTCGAAAAAAGCATCTGCGATAACAGGGGATGCTTCTGGCGGCGGAGGAAAAATAGCGATCGTTTTCGGCAATGAACGGACAGGACTCACTGATTCCGAAATGCAGGAATGCATGATCGGCGTAACGATACCATCCTGTAAAAAATTCGCCTCGCTCAATCTATCACATGCAGTACAAATTATCTGCTACCATCTTTTCCGCGAAAAAAATTCCGGTATGACGGGATACAGTCCTATCACCCTGAAACGACTCCAAGAGACTGTTACCACCATTACAGAAAAACTTGAAGAAGTAGGCTTTTTCAGTGTTACGGGAAAACCGGAAATGAAGAATTTCTGGACAGGTATCTTATCACGTGCAGCGCTCTCTGAAGGAGAAGCAAAATATATAGAAAAAATTTTTACCAAAACGGCAGGACTAGCAAAAAAAAACAAAGGAAAAGCAGACCCCCGGCATGAAAATACCCGGTAACAGCTTCCGTTCATACAGAAGGAACACCCGTTGTCGGTCTGAGCCTTAAAAGCAAACGATTTTCTGAAACCAGATTATTCGCTGACAAAAAACAATCTAATAATTCTCAGGAACCAGATTGTTTTCTATCAGAAAATAACCGGAAAATTCTCGGAAACCAGATTGGTTTCTGTCAGAAAATAACCGGAAAACTCTCAGAAACCAGACTGATTTCCGAACAGAAACAGTAGCAAAACGCCAGAAAACCAGGCTATTCCCGAAGGGAAACCAGCCTTTTTTTGTATACATTCAAAAAAAAATTACGTCTCCCGAAATTTTCAATCAAAGATAATATTATCGGCTGCAATCACCGTTCCGGGAAAAAGTATGCAGGCACGTTCCAGACATGTTTTCAATTGCCGGACATTACCCGGCCAATTATAATCAGAAATTTTCGCTTCTGCGTCGAGAGTCAATTCTTTTCCAGTTGCCTTCAGAAAGGACTTTGCCAGCAAAGGAATATCTTCCGGACGGGATCTCAATGACGGCATATGTATCGGTAATCCATTAATCCGGTAATAAAGATCTGCCCGGAATTTTTTCGTTTCTATCATCCGGTGAAGATCTTCATTCGCAGCCAAAATAAGGCGGACATCCGAATGTTTTTCTTTATCCGAACCGACGCTTCTATAGGTCCCTTTTTCAATGACATTCAAAAGTTTTGACTGTACTGAAAGCGAAAGTTCTTCAATTTCATCAAGAAATAACGTTCCTCCGTCAGCAGCACTAAAAAACCCATCCCGTTTTGTAGCTCCGGTATAGGCTCCGGCTTCCGTACCGAATAATTCGCTCTCGGCCAGATTTTCAAGAACCGTTGCCATATTCACCGGAAAAAATTTATGGCGATTTCTTATGGAGTTTTTATGAATTAAATCTGCAGCAAGATTTTTTCCTGTTCCGCTCTCTCCAAGAAGCAGAACGGTTATTTCACTTTTTGCAGCATAGGCAAGCTGTTGTTTTAAATTACACAAAGCGTGTGAATGCCCCACCAATTGTTCAAAGCCTGGAATCTCAGCAGCAGCTATATCGTCAGGAGAATGTTCCTGAAGCACGCAGCTTTTTTTTCTCGGCAGGAATGATTCAATCCGTTCTTCCATAAGTCGCTTGGAAAACGGAAAATAAATTTCCCCATCAGGAAGAGCAGGGCCCTGTTTGTTAAATTCCGGCAGCAATGCATGCCGTACTATAAAAAAAGGTGTAGGAAGTTGTAAACAATGCTGTAATTTTAAAAGAGAGACAAGATTTTCAATATCCGTATATTCAACGACAAACAAATCCGGAAGATAAACGGCAACGGCATCAGGAAGATCAATCAGCCGATGTACAATTGTTAAGGAAAAACGTGGACATAATGCCATCTTACAGAAAAAAACGATATCTTCCGAGGGAGAAAACAATAAAGCATGCTCTTTAGAGACATGCGGATTCATAAAAAACCTACTTTTTAAAAATTTTATACCAGATTAATAATAGTATATACCAGATATAAGGAAATATCAAGAAAATTTTAAGCGGGTTATGTACGATTTCCAACCATATTTCGTTGCCATGCTCGAAGACTGAATCTTTTATACGTTTTTTGGTATCTGAAAAAATTCCTATAGCATCCTTGTAGTATAAAAAAATACTCGATGAAAACCGGTTTCTTCTATTATATGGCCAGCAATCTTTCTCTTTAACTCCGTCACTTAATAAAACAAGCGACGGGGACGCTTTATAGATGGCCTGCACAATATTTGATTCCATCTGCTGAGAGAAATACCCCCTATACCGTCCGACCAGTTGAAGTCCCGGAAAAGTCGATCGTACATTCCGTTCTGCAATGCTGAGCGATTTTTTGTGCCCTCCAAGAATATATAACGATTTAAAATGGGCGTCCAGAACGGAAAGAATATTTATCACGGTATGAAACGGATTCATTCGCGTTACCGCAGAAAGATGCAGAAATTTAGCACCGGATAAAATTGAACGTGAAACAGGTATAATAAGATCCGCCTTGCGTATGCATTCGGCATATGCGTTCTTTCGGCGTGCCCTAAGTAAATTCCAAATTGACAGAAAGACTATCTGCTTTGTACCCGGCTTTGCAAGAAGTTCCAGAATTTCACTTTCCAAATCCTGCGGAGAGCATATATCGACAGGAACCCCTACTAAACTTATTCTTTGTTTCGCCATAAAGAATACCCTCCTACTGCAGTCCGGACTGCTGCGGTTCCATACAAAGCCGCCGTTTCACACCTCAATATATTGGTGTCAAAATGTACAAGTGTAAATCCGGCTTTTTCAAGCAATAGTATTTCTGCAGGACTTATACCACCTTCACTCCCTACAACCAATGCAATCTTTTTCAAATCCGTAGTACTTTCAAACGCCCGGTATAATGATTTTGTTCTGTCGGTTCTTTCATACAATACAACAGCTGCAGTTGCTTCCGGTTCGGGCCCCATGAGCTTCTGCCAGAAGTCTATCATTTCAGGCAGGTTTATTGCGGCATGGACGCAGGTATCTACAGGAGAACCACTTTGTTGCCGGGCTTCACGTATTATTTTTTCCAATCGTCCCCGGCGGCTATCCAGCGCAGAAACTGATGCCGGCGACGAGTACTCTCCTATAACAGGAATAACAGCAGTTACACCGCATTCTACCGCTTGCCGGATAATAAGATCCATTTTCTGCGGTTTCGGGACAAACTGCATCAGATAATACTCTGCAGCCGATTTCTGCACTGCGGAAGCCGGCTGATTGTTGCTGAACACGGCTGCCGGGAGAGTACCAGCAGTCCCGGAATCGCAAACCTGCAGCAACATAGTATGTTTTTTTTCATCAACACGACATACCGTCATGGCACGTAAAGTTCCATCCGGAAGCCGGACAGAAACCATGTCGCCTGTTCTCAGCCTGAGAACATTCCTCATATATCGATAGTCTTTACCGGAAACTTTCAAAAGGCCGTTTTTATCGGGAAAGACAGAAGGAATATACTGGCGCATGGCTATTTCTTTAAGACCGATATATCCGAGGCCTGTTCGGCAGCCAGCTGTAACTCCTTTAATGTTTTTGTCGCCTCAACAAGTTTTGTATAGTTACTGCTTTTTACGATTTCCAGCGCTTTATTCAACTGTATATCATAATCGAGATCATAAAGCGGAGCTCCGGTCGTTCTGTCGCATTCCAGTCTGATAAGTCTCCTCAACAGCCGCGGTTCAAATTTATACCGGGCAGAAAGCTCTTCCGCATAGTTTTTTATATCCTGTTCTGTCATGTAGGGATGAGAAGAAACATAGCCGGCTATAGTACCGGAATTAATAAACTCAATATAATCTTTTTGCTGTTCTTCCGACATTTCCGGGTCTTTTATCTCAAGATCCGGCGGAATGCCAACCTTATCAATATTCGTATCGCTCGGAGTATAATACCGGGCCATCGTCATTTTAAATCCGTCCTGTTCGCGAAGCGGGAAAACCTGCTGGACAGAGCCTTTGCCGTAAGTACGTTCTCCAATCAGATAGGCGCGATGATTATCCTTCAATGCACCGGAGAGAATTTCCGCTGCACTTGCTGAACCGTGGTTTATCAATACGACAATAGGAATATTCTGCGGGACGACAGTCTTGCTTTTACTTGCAGTCATCACAGTATTTTCAAACGAGAGGCGGCTCTTTGTTGAAACGACAGGACCGTCATCTATGAATTTATCAGCAACGGCCGTAACACTCGTAATAAGCCCGCCAGGATTATTTCTCAGATCTATAATTAGTCCGGTATACTGGTTTTTCTCAAAGGAATCTATTGCATCCTGGACCCGTTTCGGTGTATCCGGTGTGAATTCGATGATACGAAGATACCCTGTATCGTTTATCATTCCGTATTTTACCGTGGGGACCTCAATGAGCGCACGGACGAGAGAAACGGAAAACGAAATATCTTTTCCCCGCAGGATTGATACTTTAACAGACGTCCCTATTTTTCCCCGCAAATTTGCAAGGACTTCCTGCATCGTCATTTCAGGAGTAGGTTTATCATCAATCGTAGTTATGAAATCACCGGACTGAATTCCGGCTTTAGCACCGGGGGTATCTTCTATCGGTGAAGCGACTTCAACATAGGCCGGATTTTCAGGAGTAGAAGAAACAGGTTTTGTTATGGAAAGTCCTACTCCGCCGAAATTCCCTTTGGTAGTATCTGTCAAATCTCTCATATCATCCGTATTCAGATAAACAGTATAAGGATCGCCGAGCGCCTCCATCATACCTTTCAGAGCCCCTTCGTAAAGTATTTTCGGGTCGACGTCATCTACATAATTCTGCTGTACATAGCTGAAAACACTATTTAAAGTTCTCAGATAACGAAGTGAGGGATCTTCTGCCTCTTCAGCAGTAGTACTCTGAGATTCCGAAAAGCACTGTGAAGCAAAAACAGAAAGAATAAAAAAAATAAAAATTTTTTTGATCGTGATAAAAATTTTACGGTTTCTTACGGGAGAAAAATCATTCATGCATCTATTTTACGATCCGGGAAGGATTTGTCAACTATAAAAATAAGAAATCCTTTCCGTGACAGTAAAATACCTATCCATAACGTATGGTCTGTGATATACTTAAACTATGCAGATAATTCCTGTCGCCAGTGGAAAAGGCGGCGTCGGTAAAAGCCTACTCTCGGCAAATCTCGCTATAGCACTCGGACAAGCCGGGAAAAAAGTTGTACTTGCAGATCTTGATCTCGGAGCTTCAAACCTGCATTTGGTAATCGGCCAAAATGCCCCCCGGACAGGAATCGGAACATGGTTAACCGGACGCAGCACTTTTTCTGATATTATTATACCGTCGGAATATGAAAATGTACGCTTTATTGCCGGGGACAGTGAAATTCCCGGATTGTCTTCTTTAAAAGTATCTCAAATTTCTTCACTTATTAAACAGATTAACGCGCTTGATGCAGATTATCTTATTCTTGATCTCGGAGCGGGTACGCATCAAATCATTTTAGACCTGTTTCTTCTTTCTCCGCAGGGAATAATTGTTACGGCTCCAACGGTAACAGCAACGCTTAATGCCTATCTTTTTCTCAAAAATGTCGTCTTCCGACTTATGTATAAATCATTTAAAAGAGGCTCAAACGCAGAAAAATGGCTCAAACAGTTGAAAAAAGATGCTTCTTCGCTGCAGCGACTTTACATTCCAAAAATGGTTGAAGAAATAAAACAGGTAGATGCTGACAGCGCAGCCGTTTTCACCTCACGCATGAAAATTTTCCGTCCGCGACTGATTATGAATATGATTTACGACCCGAAAGATGCCGACAAGGCGCAGCGAATAAAACGTTCCTGCAATCAATATCTGGGGCTCGAAATTGAACATCTCGGGATTATGTACCGGGACAGTCTCCAGGATAAGGCTCTTGCCTCAAGACTACCGATACTTATTTACAAGCCGAATTCTGTTTTATCTCAGGCAATCTACCGGATTGCTGAAAAAATTCTTACCTCGGAAACAGTACTGTTTGACTCTGATTACATGCCTGAACCGATAAATACAGATTCTTTTGATTTTCTCGAAGAAGAAGCTAATGAGGACTATTATCTTAAAATGTCAGGTCTTGAGGATCTTGTCGGCAGCGGAACGCTTTCAATGGGCGAGCTTGCTGAAATGATAAAAACACAGCAGTACGAACTTACGCAGCTAAAAAAAGAAAATACTCTTCTAAAGTCAAAGCTCGTAAAGGCAGCCCGGCAGGGTTTCAAGATTTAAGGAAAAATTATGAGTCTCTATCTTTCCATCAATTATCCATCATGGATACATCCGCAAATTTTCCCCGGCATACCTGTTCTGGGTCTGATCAGATGGTACGGGCTTATGTATATAATAGCCTTTTCTCTTGCATACCTTATCCTGAAACAGGAACTAAAAGAAGGCAGGCTTGATTCGGGTATAACAAAAACAACAGAAGACGATATTTTCAGTTTTTTAGCAACCGGGATTATTTTTTTACTGCTTGGTGCACGAATTTTCTCAACCCTTGTTTACGACACATCAGGGATATACTGGAAAAAACCATGGCTTATTTTCTGGCCGTTTGACGAAGTTGGCCATTTTACCGGACTCGCTGGGATGTCATATCACGGAGGTTTTATCGGCGGGCTGGCCGGCATGATATTCTGGTGCGTACGCCATAAACGGTCCGCCGTAAAATGGATTGATGCTATGGCCGTTGCGATTCCGCTTGGGTATACGTTCGGACGGCTTGGTAATTTTATGAACGGGGAGCTTTACGGACGAATCACGACAATGCCGTGGGGAATGGTTTTCCCGGGAGCACAAAAATTTTCAGCGGCAATAAACTGGGTTCAGGAATTCGCACAACAGATCGGCATGAATATTACGGCGGAGACGACACTCGTAAATCTTCCGCGGCATCCGAGCCAGCTTTACGAAGCTCTCTTTGAAGGTCTTTTTCTCTGGCTGCTCCTCTGGATTCTGCGGAAACGGGCCCCTTTCGAAGGCTTTTTAACTGCCGTTTACATTACCGGATACGGAATAAACCGGTTCATAATAGAATATTTCAGAGAACCCGACGCAGACATCGGGTATAGAATAGCAAAAACCAGCAACGCGCCGATTTATAAGAATACATCTCTGTTCAATTTTTCTACCGGTCAAATTCTCTGTTTTATGATGATCATCGGCGGAGTAACATATGGAATTATAATGTATTTGCGCAGCAAAAAAATAAAAACACTATAAGTCACTTTCAAAAGTCAGACGGATTTTGCAAGTGAAATCTTTCTGTAAAATCGGTCGCAAAAATTACCAGACTTTTGTAATCGGCTCACTATAATCTAGAAACCATTCCCTTCAATTTTCCGGAAAAAAACCTTTCCCGAAGGTTTCGTACGTGTTTGTAACCATAATGAAAGTTCCCGGGCATTGCCTGTGAATAAATTTGCGCAGTTCATACCCCTGTTTTGGTTTCATGACACTTATGACCATGTAGCGCTTTTGTTTTGAGTACGCGCCCTTTGCATCTACAATGGTAGCACTCCGGTTCAGATCATCCCGGATAAACGAAACGATCAGATCCGGATCAGAACAGACAACATTATAAACTTTGTTTAAATTCAGACCATGAATAAAATTATCTATCACCAATGATTTTGAAAACATACCTATAAGCGACAGTAAAAAAATTTGTATGTTAAAGACAAACAACGAACTCAATGTAATAAAAAAATCAGCAATGAGCAGCGCATAGCCGATATTTATACTCGAATGTTTCTTGATTATCATTGCAATTATGTCGGTACCGCCGCTCGATGCGTCAACATTAAATAAAATTGCGGATCCGATACCCGGTAAAAGAATCGAATAAATGAGCTCAAGAAACGGTAAATCGGTGAGTGGATGACTCATGGGACAAATTTTATCGAGTGCAGCAAGAGCTATTGCCATAAGCGATGTGGCATAAACAGTTTTGATGCCGAAATCTTTGCCTAAAAATATAAACCCAATAACAAGCAATACTGCATTTATAAGAAGATTTGCCTCACCGGGCGAAAACCTGGTTTTTGCACCAATTGTTACACATAATCCCGTAACACCACCGAATGTGAAATTATTAGGAAATTTAAAAAAGTGCGCCCCGATTGTCATCAGGGCGGCACCAAATGTGACCAGAATCCACGAACGAATTTCAGGCCACTTCGATTTCGAATTCATTTTTGAATTATTTTTACTTCTGGAGCAGCTTTACAAGATTTTCTACGGTAAAGCCAAGATCTGTCGCTACTTTATCACCGGGACCGGATTCCCCAAAACGATTTACGGCAAAAATATCTTCCGGTCCGGAAGCGAAGGCTTCCCATCCCATTGCGGAACCAGCCTCAACGGTTACTATCCGCGAAGGAGTTCCTATGAGTTCATCACGAATTATAGAAGACTGACTGCGGAATAATTCCCGGTCCATAACAGAAACAACACGAATGTTTTTTCCGGAAAGTTTTGCGGCTGCTGCAAGAGCCATACTAACTTCCGAACCGGTCGCAAGAATTGTCATATCAAGCTTTGAATTATCCGGATTTCCTTTCTTTACGATGTAAGCCCCTGTACGTATCGTATGCTTCCAGTCCGGATCATCCTTCTCATAAACAGGAAGTCCCTGGCGGGTAAGCGCAAGACAGACCGGGTGATCTTTTGACTCAATAGCCATCTTCCACGCTTCATTCGTTTCTTCGGCATCACCGGGGCGTAATACCTGAACGCCGGGAATAACCCTGAGTGCATTCAAAGTTTCGACCGGCTGATGTGTCGGTCCATCCTCACCGATAAAAATAGAATCGTGCGTCAGAACATACACAATATTGAGTTTCATCAAAGATGATACCCGGAGAGAAGGCCGGAGATAGTCGCTAAAAATAAGGAACGTGGCACAGAACGGCCGCAGCCCGCCATGAAGTTTTATGCCGGCACTGATTGCAGCCATTGAGAACTCTCTGATTCCGAATTCAATTGTTCGGCCCTTGCGGTTTTCCGGAGTATATGTTCCGTCATCGTTGATAACTTTTGTCTTGTTGGGGCCCATAAGATCCGCCGAGCCACCGACAAGATTTCCATACCGATTGGCGATGGTATTCAGCATGGCTCCACTTGCAGCTCTCGTTGCAACTTTGTCACCGGCTTTATAAACCGGTTCATCAGCTTTTCCGGTCGGTTCACCGGCATAAAAAGCATCCCACTGCTTACGTAAATCCGGATTCTCCTTTGACCACGCTGCAAATTCTTTTTTCCAGGCAGCTTCTTTTTCGGCAAAAGCGGCTTTCTTACCGGCAAAGTACTCATAAGCTTCGGGAACTACGTAAAAATCCTTATCGACCGGAAGCCCGAGGGTCTTCTTCGCCTCTTTGACACCTTCCGGTCCGAGCGGAGCACCATGAACATCGGCAGTTCCTTGTTTTGGAGCTCCTTTACCTATTACCGATTTCAACATGATGAGGGCAGGTTTATCCGTGCAGGCCTTTGCCTGCTCAACCAGTGAAGAAATACCTTTTACATCATACATAGAACCTTTCAGTACCTGCCAGCCGTACGCTTCATACCGCATGCCGATATCCTCAGTAAACGCAATATTTGTACTGCCATCTATGCTTATCTGATTCTGGTCATAGAAAACAATAAGCTTGCCTAATTTTAAATGGCCTGCAAGGCTCGATGCTTCGGAAGAGACACCTTCCATAAGGCACCCTTCTCCAACAAGAGAATACGTATAGTGATCTACAATTTTATGGGCCGGTGTGTTAAAACGCGCGGCCATCATTGTTTCGGCGATAGCCATACCGACCGCCATCGCAACCCCCTGACCGAGCGGACCGCTGGTGTTCTCAACCCCGTCGGTCTGTCCGTACTCGGGATGTCCGGGACATTTTGATCCGACCTGCCTGAAGTTTTTAATATCGTCAAGAGAAACTTTATATCCACTTAAATGAAGTATGGAATATAAAAGCATGGAACCATGCCCTGCAGACAACATGAATCTGTCTCGATCCACCCATGCAGAATTCTCGGGATTATGTTTCAGTATTTCTCCATAGAGCAGTGCTGCCAGTTCTGCACACCCAAGCGGTAAACCCGGATGTCCTGAATTAGCCTTTTGAATTGCATCCATTGAAAGGCTGCGTATAGATAAAGCAGTAGCAGCAATTCCTTTTTCGTTCATATTTCCTCCAAATTAAATATTTCTTAAATTCTATTTAAAGCGGTAAGTAAACCGGCTTCATTCGTATGTTTTTTTAACAAATTTCTAAAACTTTCGTTCCGGAGAATTTTAGCCAGACTGGACAAAATCTGCAGGTGCGTATGATTATTACTTGTCATGAGCACAAACATTACATAAACTTTTAAACCGTCAGGAGCCTGCATATCAATAGGCGTTTTCAAATAGCAAACACAAATTCGTTGATCGTCATCTTTAATAACAATATTCGTTCCCGCATGAGGAAACGCAACTCCCCGACCAACTGCCGTACTGAGAATTTTTTCCCTGTCATACAGTGCTTTATAAATTGATTCGCTCGACTGTCCATTTTTTATTGAAATTACATCGCTTATATTTCTATAGATTGTTTCAATATCAGAACCTTCCACATCCTGAAAAACACCGCCTTTATGGATCAAATTCGCAATACTAATTTCCGATTCCATTGAATGCCTCCGGTTAACCTATTACTATGAAACCATTCTCCCTTTCTTTTTTTACAACTGCGGAAATTTCTCCTTCAATATCTTCAAAATTATCATTCATGCCTCCTATAGAGAGCATAACAGCTTCGGAATCTTCCATTATTGAAGCCGGATCATTTTCAACAGCATCAAGGATACTTGTTACATGATTAAACAACTGTGACAGAATAACAATATCCTGTTGCGGAAAAACACGTAAGTCGATTCCAAGACTATCGATTCTGTACATAGATTTACTGATTTCAAAAAACAGTTGCAGCACTGAATGACGAATGAAACCTAATCTAAAATCGGCAAACCAATTATACTCTTTTAAAATTATAACATTTCTATGTGCTAAACGCAACAATAAGTCAATTCTTCCTTTATCCGATAATAGATCGGGATCTTGTATAAAATCATCAAGAACCGCTTTTACATTTTCGTTTTGTGCATAAAGCTGATCTTTTGCAAAAGCGTCAAGAATATAATCCGGAAAAGAGAACGAATCAGGTGTCATAAAATCTATTTTATCAGAAAGCATCCCGTAATTCTTTACTTCACTGTCATTCCAGGAACCCACGGCAGGAACATCCTGACCTGAAAACCATAGTCTGGTTTCTACACCGAATGCCTCAAATGATATTTTCCTGGTAAAATTCAAGAATTCATGCAGAGAGCCGCAGTTTCTTCGGCAGAGCCGGTTTCTGTTTTCATAAAATACATTTGAAAGTTGTTCTTCTATCGAAGTACAGGGGCCTATCGACGAAAAATCTTCAAGCAGGCATGTCTCAAGGTTACGATACCAGTCACTCCTCTGGACGTCACTTCTTTCAATTTTAAGGCAATCTTTTTTATGCGCTCTGACAGGTTCAACTGCAATTTTTCCGGAATCCCAATTCAGAACTTTGCAGAGAATCCGATCCCCATATTTAAAATCCAAATCATCAAAAAAAGGTGCAAAAGAAAAAACTGTCAGTTTTACTTTCTGAGGAAGTTCAAAATCGGTCTGTGCTAAATTCAGCTGTCTGTTAGCAGGATCTGCTGCAATATACTGAGAAACATATTCTTCACCAAAGAATGAAAAATACTTTACTGCCTCACAACTTTTTATCTCTATAGTTTTTGTCGGTAAATAGTCATTTTTATATACAAAATTAAGGCTGCTGGAAATAGCAGTCCCGTCAACAAACGGCATACATCGATCGCCTACGATAAAATATTTTTGTGCAACTTCTTCCCGTTCCGGCTTAAAACTAAAAAAGGCATCGGTAAATGCACCTGCTTTTGTCTGATAAAAATCCTGTTCAAGCGAAAATACATACGGATTCAATTCAAGATATCGGACAATTTCATCCTCAGGCAGTTTTATTCCCATCGTTGTAAAAACCTCACTAACATCATGCACTGAAAAAATACTGCGATAGGTTCGTAAAAATTGTCTGAAAAAATTTTCTGCAGCTGTTGTCATGATATTAAGATACTATGCATTCAAAGAAAAGTAAAATCGTTTATCCGGCAAAAAAAAATAAAACAGGCAGTTTTCGGTAGAAAACCACCTGTTTTAGTACAATTTTTTTCTGTTCTTTATCAGATTATCCGCAAATCTTCTTCTTCAGCATCAACCTCTTTGAGAATTTCACGCATTTGCTCTATCGTGAGGATGGTAACTTTTACCGTTATTCTGCGGCGTGACGGTATATCGGCATCCGCAGTGACCGTGGAAACAATGTTTCCTCCCAGTTCCGCTATTCTTTGTGTCACTTTTGCAAGCTGACCGGGTTTTTCATCCAGAAAAAAAGTGGCACGAAGACCGCTGTGCCGGGCACCGAATATATTGATAAAAACTCTGAAAAGATCACTTTCGGTAACAATACCGACCAACAGTTCGTCGTCAAGAACCGGAAGGCACCCGATATTTTCATCAACCATAATACGTGCGGCTTCTTCCATTACCTCGTCGGGATTAGTAACAATGACTTTTTTCGTCATAACCTTTTCGACTCTTAATTTTGACAAAAGATATCCTATTTCATACATATCCAATGATGTCGCGGAAGAGGGACCGACCTTGATAAGATCATTTTTTGTAATTATACCGACAAGTTTATTGTCTCTATCGAGCACCGGTAATTTACCGATTTTCTCTTTCGACATAAGAACTCTTGCATCGGTTACAGAAGCATCCGGAGCTATATAAACCGGATTCCTTGTCATACAATCCTTTACTATCATAATTCCTCCATGAAACTAGCAGAATATGATTCAATCTGTCTTTTTATTTTAGCACAAAATTCCGGTCATGTGAAAAAAATCAGCCACCAAGATATGCCTGTTTAACAGCAGAATCCTTAATCAGGTCAGAAGCAAATCCGGTTTTCGTTATTTCTCCCGTTTCAAGGATATATGCTCTATCTGAAATCTCAAGCGCCTTGTAGGCATTCTGCTCAACAAGAAGGATTGTCGTTCCATCAGCATTGATTTGTTTGATTATTGAAAATATTTCATCAACCAGTATCGGAGCCAGCCCCATACTCGGTTCATCGAGAAGCAAAAGCTCAGGTTTTGCCATGAGACCCCGCCCCATAGCAAGCATCTGAAGTTCTCCTCCGCTTAAGGTTCCCGCCATCTGTCTAATGCGTTCCTTGAGACGCGGAAACAATTCAAAAACTTTTTCCATATCAGCCTTTATACCATCTTTATCGTTTCTGGTATAAGCCCCCATCTCAAGGTTATCTTTGACGGTCAAATTGGAAAAAATACGACGCCCTTCGGGTACCTGAATAAGGGACCGTCGTACAATCTGGTCAGCTGGAAGGGAAGTAATATCTTCACCGTTAAAAAGTACCTTGCCGTCACTCTTCTTTATAATATTGGATATTGCGTGAAGCGTAGTAGTCTTTCCGGCACCGTTGGAGCCAATAAGACTTATAATTTCTCCGTCTTCAACATTAAAAGAGATCCCTCGTAAAGCTTTTATTGCACCGTAGGAAACAGCCAGATTTTCAATCTCAAGCATTTACAGCCTCCTGCCCTAAATAGGCTTTAATTACCTGCGGATCCGACTGTATCTCGGCTGGAGAACCGTGAGCTATGATACGTCCATAGTTAAGAACGATAATACGTTCACAGATTCCCATTACAAGCCGCATGTCATGTTCTATCAGAAGAATAGTAAGGTTGAATTCTTTTCTGATAAAAGAAATCAATTTCATCAGATCTGCAGTTTCCTGCGGATTCATTCCGGCAGCAGGTTCATCCAGAAGAAGAAGCGTAGGCTGACTGGCCACTGCACGAACAATTTCAAGTTTTCGCTGTTCTCCATACGGAAGATTTTTTGCAAGTTCATCTTTTTTTCCAAGGATACCGAAAAGATCAAGGAGCTGTTCTACTTTTTCAGTCATCAAAAGCTCATCTTTTCTAAACCGCGGTGTTCTGAAAAGAACATCAACAGGACCTGCGATTCTTTTTGCATGAAGTGCAATACGCACATTATCAGCGACACTTAACTGGTTAAACAATCGTATATTCTGAAATGTACGGGCTATACCAAGTCTGTTCAACTGTGCAGGATTCTTTTTATTTACTATCGACAGCTTGCCCCGTCTATCCCAAAAAGCAATCTGTCCTTCCGTGGGGGTATAGATTCCGCTCAACATATTAAAAACAGTAGTCTTACCGGCACCGTTCGGGCCAATAAGTCCTAAGAGTTCACCTTTATTCAGATCACAGGAAAAATCACTTACAGCTTTCAAGCCACCGAACACAATCGAAATATTCGAAACCTGCATTATTAAATTTCCGCTTTCAGGCATTTTTCCCTCCGTTGACCCCAGTTTTTGTCTTTTTTGTCGATACGGAATGTTTTGCCCGCAATAAATCCCAAGTTCTGACAAACGAAAATTCCTTCATGCCGAGCAGCCCCTGAGGACGGAACTGCATAACAAGAATCAGTATGACCGGATAAATGAGAAGCCGGTAATTCTGCAAAAAACGAAGGAATTCCTGCAGATAGGTAAGTACAAAAGCAGACAGAATACTTCCGGTAACAGAACCCATACCACCGAGAACGACAAAGATCAGATAATTAATGCTATAGGTAAAAGATGCCATATCTGGTTTGATAAATCCGATAAAGGGAGCGTAAAGAGCACCACCAATTCCGGCAACAAACGACGCTATGACAAAACCGAGCATCTTGTAG
The DNA here is from genome assembly GCA_022640795.1 of Treponema sp. Taxonomy (GTDB): domain Bacteria; phylum Spirochaetota; class Spirochaetia; order Treponematales; family Treponemataceae; genus Treponema_D. Next base: position 18,769 of record JALCCK010000002.1, on the reverse strand, counting down.
CGGAATACCCCGATACCGTTTGAATTTGCAGCTATCTCGTCTTCGCGCACCGCCAGAATTGCCCGTCCGTACGTAGAACGAATAAAGTTCTGCATAAGAACAACGATGACAGCCAGAACACTGATTATGACGAAAAAAGCTGCAGTCGAATCAATCGTAAGAATAGACGGAAACTGTTTTCCGTTCGGTCCGCCGGTAAGGCTTTTCATATTTACCAGAACGACTCGTATTATTTCTCCGAAACCAAGCGTTACGATTGCCAGATAATCGCCTTCAAGTTTCAAAGTCGGGAACCCGATAAGAAATCCGAAAAACGCGGTTATCAGTCCGGACAGAATAACACTCACCGGAAGCGGAAGACCTGCATTCAACGTCAATAGAATGGAAGAATATGCACCGATTGCCATAAATCCTGCCTGTCCCAGAGACAGCTGGCCCGTTATGCCGCAGATCATATTCACACTCAAAGCCATTATTGAATTTATTCCGGCAAGAGAAAGAATCTGAGCCGTATAGGCATCAATTATTGAAAATTTTATTAAAAGTGTCGGTACCGTTACTAAAATCACACTGAAAATTCCGGGGATCAGCATATTTCGCCATATTTTATTCTTCATAGTTTCTCCCGTTAAACCTTTGTGCTTACCTTTTCGCCAAATATTCCTGTTGGTTTGACGAGAAGAATAATAATAAGGATTGAAAATGAAATCGCGTCTGCATATTGTGAAGAAAGGAAGCCCTTTGTCAGGGTTTCAGCAATTCCAAGAATGATGCCGCCAAGCATGGCACCGGGTATAGAACCAATGCCTCCAAGAACAGCTGCTATAAAAGCCTTCAGTCCCGGCATATATCCCATAAGCGGATCAATCTGCGGGTAAGCTGTCGCATAAAGCACGCCGCCAGCACCTGCGAGAACGGAACCAATTGCGAACGTAAATGCAATCGTTTTGTCAACGCTTATTCCCATAAGGCTGGAAGCCTGCAAATCAAAAGAAACCGCCTGCATGGCCTTACCGGTTTTAGTTTTGTTAACTATGTAATTCAAGACAATCATAAGTACCGCAGAAAATATGATAACGATAAGCTGTATATTTGATATTGAAAGCGGTCCTAATGAAAAATTCTTTGTAGCCATGGTAGGATACTGCCGCGGGTCAGGGCCGACAAATGGAAGTACCCGCATCGTATTTTGTAGAATGAGCTCCACAGCGATAGCCGTAATCAAAGAATTCAGTCGGGGTGCGTTTCTGAGTGGTTTATACGCAAACCTTTCTATTGCAATAGAAAGAAAGCCACATACCACCATAGCGGCAATAAAAGCCACGGTCATTCCAGGGATCGTTGTTCCCATAGCAATCAAAACAAAATATCCCGCATAGGCGCCGACCATCATGACATCACCATGTGCAAAGTTAATCAGTTTTACGATCCCATATACCATAGTATATCCAAGTGCAATCAAGGCATAAATACTTCCTAACGAGAGACCGTTAATAAGCTGCTGTAAAAAAATTGATCCGGTATTCAACATTTCCTCCGGTACACAAACTTTGTTTTCAAATGTTAATAGGTAATGGAATAAAAGTAAAGACAAGTTTCATAAAAAAAGCACCTGCCGGCACACGACTATCCGTAGCCTGCAAGGTGCTCCTTTGCATCTATGCTTAAAATTCCAACATAAAATTACGGATTTACGGTAGCTTTGTAAACAGTCGTAAGTTTTCCGTCATCACCTTTTACCAGTTCAAGCATAACAGCAGATTTTACCGGATTGTGCTTTTCATCGAACGTAAGATGGCCCGTTACATAATCGCCGTCTGTTTGCTCTAATGCGTCACGAACAGCAGTAGAATCAGTTGTTCCGGCTTTTACGATAGCATCGCGAAGCAGGTAAACGCAATCGTATCCAAGAGCGGCAAAAGCATTCGGGTCCTTTGAATATTTCGCATTAAAGGCCTGTACGAATTTCTGTACGGCCGGATCAGTTGAATCCGAAGCATAGTGGTTTGAATAGTAACCGTTCAGGACTTCATCTCCGGCATTACTTGTAAGACCGTCCCATCCATCAGCACCAACGATAGGAGTATTTATTCCCTGTGCACGAAGCTGTTTTGCTATCAAAGCAACAGTACCGTAGTAATCGGGAAGATAAACAACATCAGGAGACGCATTCTTTATCTTCGTCAGCTGGGCATTAAAATCTTTGTCACCGGTAGCATAGGATTCAACAGCAACAATAGTACCGCCGTTTGCCTTAAATGATTTCTGGAAATTATCCGTCAGTCCGGATGAATAATCGTTTCCGACATCATACAAAACGGCCGCTTTCTTGCAGCCGAGATTGTCGGCTGCAAATTTTCCTCCGACGGTTCCCTGGAACGGATCAATAAAACAAGCTCTAAAAATAAAATTACCGGCATCGGTAATCGCAGGAGCCGTAGCAGCAGGAGCAATCTGCAGAACCTTCTGTGCCTGTGCAAGGTTCGTGATAGCCTGGGTACATCCCGATGTAAGGGAACCAATAATTATTTTGACGCCGTCTTTTGTTGTGAGTTTTTTATACGCGCTTACCGTTTTTTCAGGATTTCCTTCGTCATCTTCACTGATAAGTACGATTTTCTTTCCGTCGATTCCGCCTGCCGCGTTCAGCTCCTCAATCGCAAGGTCGATACCGTTCTTGCATTCTGTTCCATAAACAGCAACAGCACCTGAAAGAGGGAAAATACCGCCTATGGTAACTGTATTTCCAGTATCCTTAGATCCGCCGGCAAAAGCAAAACTTCCGAAAGCTGCTGCAAGCACACTAAACAAAGCAACTTTAGTTATCTTCTTCATAGTAACCTCCATAAATTAAACTTTCTGCTTATTTTAGTAAGAAATTTGTTTTATGTAAATATGAGAACTTCCAATTTTGCATAAATATTTAATCGTTTTACATTTTTTTGTATATTTAAAAATAAAGCCGCCCCTGTATTAAAGGGCGGCTTGAGAAGCATTCAGAATTAAAAATTTATTCTGCCGCTTCAGTAGTCTCAGGTACAGCTTCCGCAGATTTTGCGGTTTTAGCTGTTTTTTTTGCAATGTTTTTTAATGTTGCTTTGCAGAATTTGCAAATTTTTACTTTCTTACCTTCAATTTCCTGCTCATACAGAACTTTGATATTTTCTTTACCGCAACGGGCACATATTCCGCGCCCATGGGCAGGTTGATCGCGAAGACCGCTACCACGATGGTTTTTTGACATATTATATTCCTCCTGCCTTATTTGTCGGTTTCTTTTTCAGCAGGTTCCGGAGCTGCTGCTTTTTTTGCCGGAGCTTTTTTTGTTCCAGCCTTCGGAGAAACCTTTTTTGCTGCAGTTTTCGGTGCCGCTTTTTTTGCAGAAGTTTCCTTCGCTGCAGGTTTAGTTTCCTTACCGGACTTATCAGCTGCTTTCTTGGTATCATCTTCCACAACGAGCTTATAATCTACCAGTTCAAGAATTACCATATCGGCAGCATCACCCTGGCGGAAACCTGTTTTCAGAATACGTGTATACCCGCCGTTCCTTTCTTTCATTCTCGGACCGATCTCGGTAAACAGTTTATCAAGGACTTTCGGATCCCAGATATACCGTGCCACCATACGACGATTATGAACTGAATCCACTTTAGCTCGTGTTATAAGCTTTTCTGCCGCTTTACGGACTTCCAAAGCTTTAGATTTAGTCGTTGTAATACGTTCAAATCTATAAAGCGAAGTTACCATATTCCGTGACATTGCACGGCGATGTGCTGTTGTTCTTGAAAGCGGATTAAAACCATTCTTATGATTCATCTGTTTCTTCCTTCTGTTTCGTTAATTTGACAGCATTTTTTAGATGACTGTAATCCGTCATTCCGAGAGTCAGATTCCACTCAAGCAGTTTTTCTTTAATCTCAGTAAGACTCTTTTTACCAAAATTGCGTGTCTTGGCAATATCATCCTCTGTCTTTTTAGTTAATTCGCCAATTGTGCGAATATTAGCATTTTTCAAACAATTGGACGAGCGAACAGACAGTTCTAACTCCTCAACCGGCGTATTCAGAAGTGCCCGAATATGCTCGTCACCTTCGTCGAGACTGTCACCGCCGGAATCTTCGCTATCATTAAAGTTGACAAAAATCGCAAAGTGATCTTTTGCAATCTTTGCTGCTTCCGCAAGCGCATCTTCAGGAGCAATGGTTCCGTCTGTCCATATTTCAAGTATAAGTTTGTCGTAATCGTTACGCTGACCAACACGGCAAGGTTCAATCGAATACTTTACCTTCGGTACTGGAGTAAAGATTGCATCCATAGGAATCGTTCCTACTACGTCAACATAATGTTCATTGACTTCTGCAGGAACATATCCTCTACCAAGATCAATCTGAACTTCAACATCCAGATGAGCTGCTTCCATCATGGTGAAGACAAGCATGTCTTTCGTCATGATTTCGACCTGCCCTTCTTTAGCAAAGTCATCACTTTTTACAGTTCCCGGTCCTTTGAATTCATATAGGATTGTATCTTCTTCTTTATCCTCAGGGAGCCGCAAACGTATCTGTTTTAAACTGTTCAACACTTCCAGCGTGTCTTCTGCTACATTCGGAATATTTTCGAATTCACTAGAAATAACATGAGGAACACCATCAGCATCATAAGACGTAATCCTTACAGATGTTACTGCATATCCCTGGATAGAAGAAAGCAGCACCCTGCGGAGTGTGTTACCCACAGTAGTACCGAATCCCGTTTCAAAAGGCTGTGCAGTAAATTTCCCGTAATTTGGATTCGTTTCAAGATGCTCAAATCGAATGCCTTTCGGTTTTTTAAACCCTTTAAGCAGATTTTTGCGAGCCATCTGAACTCCTTATTTAGAATAGAGCTCAACCACGAGCTGTTCTTTTACGTCGGCCAAATCAGTAACTTCGTCACGACGAGGATAAGCAGAGAAAGTTCCCTTTACGGCATCTTCATCAACCGAGATCCACGGTGTCGTTCCTGATTTTGATATCTCCTTCAATGAATCTTGAACAACAGCAAGTTTTTTACTAGCCTCTTTGATCTCGATTACATCGCCCGGTTTAACACTGTAACTGGGAATCGTAACTTTTTTTCCGTTAACAGTGACATGCCCATGGAGTACAAGCTGTCTTGCAAGATTACGGCACACTGCAAAATGCATCCGGAACACAACATTATCAAGACGGGCCTCAAGCAGTGCAACAAGATTTTCACCGGTTACACCTGTCATTCTATTAGCACGTTCAAAAGTAATATGAAACTGTTTTTCCTGCATTCCGTACATATGACGAATTTTCTGTTTTTCACGAAGCTGTAAACCGTATTCACTGCGTTTTCCGGCTCTTGCTTTAGGATCTTTTCCAGGAGCTCCGCGCTTCTTGTTGATAGGGCATTTATCACTTTTACAGCGGTCACCCTTTAGGAACAATTTTTTCTGTTCTGCTCTGCAAAGCCTGCAGACAGGACCTGTATATCTAGCCATTTATCGAAATTCTCCTTGCTACATGCGGCGTGTTTTGCGTGGACGGCATCCATTATGCGGAATCGGAGTAACATCAGAAATAGATTTTACTTTTAATCCGAGTGTACCGAGAGAACGTATTGCATTCTCACGACCGATACCGGGGCCCTTTACAAAAACATGAACTTCACGCAAGCCGTAGCTTACAGCTTTCTGCACAGCTTTTTCTGCAACAGACTGTGCGGCAAACGGAGTCGATTTTTTTGCTCCGCGAAATCCCAATCCGCCTGAAGAAGCCCATGACAATGCATTTCCCCTCAAGTCGGTAATTGTTACAATCGTATTATTGAAGGTTGCCTGAATATAAACATTACCTTCATAAACGTTTTTCTTCTCTTTTCTTTTCTTTACGGTAGCCACTTATCTTACCTCCGCCCTAAGCCTTCTTCTTGTTGGCAACAGTCTTTTTCTTACCTTTACGAGTACGGGCATTGGTACGTGTACGCTGACCGCGTACAGGAAGACCTTTGCGGTGCCGTAAGCCGCGATAACAGCCGATATCCATAAGACGTTTAATATTAAGTCCGATTTCAGTACGTAAACGTCCCTCAACTTTATAATTCTTGTCGATAACTTCACGGAGTTTTGCAAGATCATCAGTTGATAAATCATTAATCATTGCATCAGGATCAATCTTTGCTTTTTCACAAATATCCTTTGATGCTGAACGGCCAATACCGTAAATATACGTTAAGGCAATACTAACATGCTTATTTGGGAGATCAACTCCCGCAATTCGAGCCATCTGTTACTCCTCAGCCCTGTCTCTGCTTATGTTTCGGGTTTGAACAAATGATGCGGACAACTCCGCCGCGTTTGATAACCTTGCATTTGTCGCAAATAGGCTTTACGCTGGTTCGTACTTTCATAAAAAGTCCCCCTAGAGAAAGTAAATACAACCCAATCATGGCAGCTCGCAATGAGCTACAATCAGGTATTTTCCAATATACCACACTTTCCCATAGTTGTTCTACAGATATTCACGAAACTTAAAGATTTCGTGACCGAATTTTGCCCTTTCTCACTAATCCATCGTGATGATGCATTTTCAGAAGAGCTTCAACCTGACTCATTGTATCCAGATCAACGCCGACCATAATGATAAGGGACGTACCACCCATCAAATATGATATCGACTGCGGAAATCCAAACAGATTCTGGATAACCGTAGGCAGTACGGCAATCGCCGCAAGAAACAAAGAACCAGGCAATATAAGGCGGTTCAGGACTCTCTGCAGATATTCTTCCGTTTTATCGGTGCGAATGCCCGGAATGGAACCTCCGTTTTCCCGAATATTTTTTGCAATTTCAATGGGGTTCAGGGTTACCTGTGTGTAGAAGTATGCAAAAAATATAATCAGAATAACAAGCAGAATATTATACCACACACCGGTCGGATTCAGAAAAGCAGAAAGCTTTGAAATCCACCGTGCCGATGTCGGATTATTCCCGATTGTTGATACAATCTGGAGCGGAAATGTTAAAAACGAAGATGCAAAAATCAGCGGAATAACATTCGACGGATTGATCTTGAAGGGAATATAGGTATTCTGGCCACCATACATTTTTCTGCCCACAACGCGTTTTGCATAGTGGACTGGTATTTTTCTTTCACCCTCTTCTTCATAAATAACGAGAGCTACAATTCCAACAAACATTATGAGTACCACAATGACAAAAACAATATTGATTTCACCATTGGAAACTTTCTGGCCGAGCTCAACTACTGCATTGGGAAGCCGCGCAACAATACCTGCAAAAATCATCATTGAGATACCGTTACCAATTCCATGGGCAGTAATCTGATCACCAAGCCAGACGGTAATCATAGAACCGGTCGTTACTGTTAAAATAGCAAGCAGTTTAAACGCAAGATTGCTTTGCAGGATAATCGCACCTGGAATGCTTTCTGCATAAACCGTAACAGCGAAGGATTGAATCAGACAAACAAACACTGTTCCAATACGTGTCCATGCCGCAATTTTCTGCTGCCCGCCGTCTTCTTCAGCAACTCTTTTCAGACTGGGAAAAATTATAAGAGCAAGCTGCATAATGATCTGCATCGATATGTACGGCATTACTCCGAGCATAAATACAGAAAAACGGGAAAATGCACCGCCGACAAAAAAGTCCATGTAGCTGGCAAAAGCATTTTTGTTCTGTGAAGCAAGATTATCAAAGTAATCAAGCAGCACGGTAGCATCAATACCCGGAATTGTTAAAACGCTCCCAAGACGAAAAACTGCAAGAACGGCGAAAGTAAAGAGCATACGATCCCGCAGCTCTTTAATTCTAAACATATTTACAATAGGATTGCTTGCCATGTTTTACTCCGTCACTTATTTTTCTTTATCAGCATTTTCTGCCGATTTGTCTGTTTTTTCCGCTACCGCAGTTTCCTGCGCAGCAGTAACAGAACCGCCAACCTTTTCAATTTTCTCTTTTGCAGATTTTGAAACCTTATCTACCTGAACGGTAAGCTTTTTCGTAAGTTCACCATCACCGAGAATTTTAATCAGTGTATCTGCTTTGCTGAGCAATCCCTTCAGGATGAGAGATTTTTTATCAACGGTTTCCCCGGCAGAAAATTTTGCTTCAAGTTCAGAAACATTAAAGCAGACATATTCTTTCTTAAAGGGATAGTTGGAAAAACCTTTCTGTGCAATTCTACGATAAAGCGGCATCTGTCCGCCTTCGAAACCGACATATGTTTTTCCGCCCGAACGGGACTGCTGTCCTTTATTACCACGACCTGCAGTCGTCCCACGGCCGGAAGATGAACCACGGCCGATAATTCTTTTCTTTTTATTGGCACCCATCGGTGCGCTGAGCATCGGATTATAATCTGACATCAGTTCATCTCCTCAACTTTTACGAGATGAGAAACACTTGCAGCCATTCCGCGGATTGCGGGATTATCGTCATGAACCACCGACGAGCTGATCTTTTTAAGACCAAGACTTCGTACAGTTGCTACTTTTGCAGGTTTCTGTCCAATAGTACTCTTTACAAGTGTAATCTTAAGTTTCTTTGCTTTAGCCATAGATTACCCCCACAGCTCATTAAGAGATTTACCTCTGTTCTGTGCAATTTTTCCGGCGTCCATCAGATGCTCGATAGCATCAAAGGTCGCCCGGACGACATTAACCGCAGTACTTGATCCGAGAGATTTGGACAGCACATCGGTAGCCCCGGCAGCATCCATAATATCTCGTATCGCACCGCCGGCTATAACGCCCGTACCGGAACAAGCCGGCTTCAACAGTACAGAAGAACTCTTATATTTACCGATAATTTCATGCGGTATAGTTCCGTTTTTAACGGGCATAACCACAAGATTTCTTTTGGCCCGGTCAATACTTTTTTTTATTGCCTCGGTCACATCATTTGCTTTCCCGAAACCGTAACCTACCCGGCCTTTCTGATCGCCTACAACCGTCAATGCGGCAAAAGAAAATCTCCGGCCGCCCTTAACAACTTTAGCGGTGCGGTTTAATTTGACCAGCTTTTCAACAAACTCTTTCGGTTCTCTTTCATAATTTTTCTGGCGTTCCATAGACTCTCCTAGAATACAATCCCGGCTTCCCGGGTGGCATCAGCAAGGGCCTTTATAACACCGTGATAAAGATAACCGTTACGGTCAAAAACAACCGTAGTAATTTTTTTATCCTTAAGGCGTTTTCCCAATGCTTCCCCCAGTTTTGCAGCACCGTCAGTATTTGGTTTCAAATCTGCAAACTCTTTTTCCAACATAGATATAGAAGCAAGGGTCTGTCCCTTATCATCGTCAATAACCTGTGCAGATAAATTTTTATTGCTGCGTGTTACCGTTAAACGGGGACGTGCAGCTGTTCCATAAATGGATTTACGGATATGAATTTTTCTGTGCAGGCGCTTTCTATTTTTGTCATTCAGTTTCTTATACATAGCGCTTCACCTTATTTAACACCGGTTTTACCGACTTTGCGTCTGATGACTTCATCTTCATAACGGATACCCTTGCCTTTGTACGGTTCAGGTTTACGAAGACTACGAATCTGAGAACTGAATTCTCCCACCAATTGTTTGCTGGCACCGGTTATTGTAACCTTTCCCTGTGCATCAGCCGTTACCGTTAATCCATCAGGAATAGCTGCAACATAATCGCTCGAGAATCCAAGATTCATAACAAGCAGTTTGCCTTGAACTTCAGCACGGTAACCGACTCCGGTTATCACCAGTGTCTTTGTGAATCCCTTTGTAACTCCGATAACCATGTTATGAATAAGAGCCCGATAGAGACCGTGCGCCGCACCTGCAGCTTTTGAATCATCGGTTGGATTTACAATTACTGTACTATCCTTAACTTCAACCTTCACATAACCGTTGACATGTTCTTTCAGTTCACCTTTCGGTCCCTTTACTGCCACGGAATCAGGCTGGACTGTTACGGTTACTCCCGCTGGTATTTCTACGGGAAGCTTACCTATTTTAGACATGCTTTCCTCCTATTACCATACCGTGCAGACGAGTTCGCCGCCAACCATCTTCTCTTTTGCTTTTCGCCCGGTTGTTACACCTGAAGAAGTTGAAACAATTACTGTACCGTAGCCATTATAGATACGGGGCAGATCTTTATAACCTGAGTAAACACGGCGTCCAGGGGTCGAGATTTTTTCAACTCCATGAATAACCGGACTGTTTTTCTCGTCATATTTCAAAAAAATGCGGATTACACTATGTCCATTTTCCTGAACTTTCTTAAAGTTTTTAATATAACCTTCAGTTTTCAGGATTTTCACGATTTCCAACTTAAGTTTGGAAGTGTCAACATCGACTTTCTCGTGGCGGGCTTGTGCCGCATTCCGAATCTTTGTCAGCATATCTGCTACAGGATCTGAAACACTCATTCTATTCTCCTACCACTACCAGCTGGATTTTGTGACGCCTGGCAACAGGCCTTCACTAGCTAACTTACGGAAGCAACAGCGGCACATCTTGTACTTCCGCAAATACCCACGAGGACGACCGCAAATCTGGCAACGGTTATATTTCCGTGTGCTATATTTTGGAGTGCGTTTCGCCTTTATAATCATTGATTTTTTAGCCATGAACTCCTCACTTATTTTCTGAAGGGCATGTTGAACTTGGCAAGCAAAGCCCGCGCATCTGCATCGGTCTTAGCACTTGTTACAATAGAGACATTCAGACCGGCTATTTTTGTGATTTTATCAAAATCAATTTCCGGGAAAATAATCTGCTCTGTAATACCAAGAGAAAAGTTTCCGTGTCCATCAAAACCTGTCGCTTTGATACCACGAAAATCCTTGACACGAGGTAATGCAACGTTGATCAAACGATCGAGGAATTCATACATGATATTTCCTCGTAATGTCACCATTACACCTACCTGATTGCCCTCACGAAGTTTGAAGTTCGCTATACTTTTTCTTGCTCTTGTTTTGACCGCATGCTGACCGGTAATCTGAGTCAGATCAGCAACTGCGGCATCAAGGAGTTTCTTATTTGTGAGAGCTTCACCGACACCCATGCTCACTACAATCTTTTTAACTGCAGGAATCTGCATTACGGATGTGTAACCGAGTTCTTTAAAGAGCTCGGGAGCGATAGTGTCCTTATAGACTTTCTTAAGCCGGGGTACGTAATTATCCATTACAGTGTGTCTCCACATTTACGGCAGACTCGTATCTTTTTGCCGCCGTCGAGCTTATAACCAATTTTTGTCGGACCACATTTTTTACATACGATCGCGACGTTAGAAATGTCAAGCGGAGCTTCAATTTCAGCAATACCACCCTGATCCTGCTGGCTGCGCTTTTTCATTGCCTTTTTTACAAAGTTGATACCTGATACAATTACTGCATTCTTTTTAGGAAAAAGCGCGACAACTTTACCGCGTTTCCCCTTGTCTTTTCCTGCCAGCACCTGCACCGTATCCTCTTTGCGGATTTTGAATTTCTTTTCCATGATTCAGGCTCCTTAAAGAACTTCCGGTGCCAGTGATACAATTTTCATAAAATCCATATCACGAAGCTCACGGGCTACAGGTCCAAAAATGCGTTTACCTTTCGGATTTTTGTTTTCGTCGACAATAACGCATGCATTATCATCAAACCGGATATAAGTTCCGTCGGGGCGGCGGTATTCTTTCGCTACACGAACAATAACCGCCTTTTCAATTGTACCTTTTTTAATAGTAGACGTCGGGATTGCATCCTTCACGGCTACAACAACTATATCACCAATTCCTGCATATCTGCGGTGTGAACCGCCAATAACCTTGATACACTGAGCGATTTTTGCACCGGAGTTATCGGCAACAGTCATATTCGACTGCATCTGGATCATATCTTCTACTCCTCAGCTTATTTAGCCCGTTCAATAATATCAGTTAACCGCCAGCATTTGTCTTTGCTGATCGGCCGACATTCCACGATACGAACAGTGTCACCCATCCGGGCTTCATTTTTTTCATCGTGTGCCTTGCATTTCTTGGTCCGCGTTACATATTTCTTGTAAAGGGGGTCCATTCTTTTTGTTGAAATAGAGACCACAATGGTCTTTTCCATTTTATCACTGGTAACAACTCCAACAAAAGAGCGTTTAGAACCTTTACTAGTCTGAACAACCTGTTCTTCCACGGGTCAGCTCCTACTTATTCAAACCGGCAGATTCTTTCTGCCGGATAAACGTATTCAGTCTCGCAATCTGACGACGCATCGTACGTTTCTGCAAAGGGTTATCTACATGGGCAATTATCATCTGAAAACGGAGGTCCATGTATTTCTTTTTCAGTTCATTCCGCTGTACAACAAGCTCGGAATAAGACAGTTCCTTCGTATTCTTTTTCTTAGAATCAGCCATCTTTTCCTCCTAGTCTACTGTAGGTCTGAAAGCTATTTTTGTTTTGATAGGAAGCTTGCTCTGTGCAAGTCGTGCAGCATCCGCTGCAAGATCCTTATCAACTCCGCCTATTTCAAAAAGGATTGTACCCGGTTTGATAACAGCAGCCCAGAAATCCGGAGCTCCTTTACCTTTACCCATACGGGTTTCAGCAGGTTTTTTCGAGATAGGCTTGTCAGGGAAAACGCGAATCCACACGTTACCTTTACGGTCCAGTTTACGATTAATAGCAACACGGGCCGCTTCAATATGAATTGCTTTCAGCCAAACCGGTTCCATTGCAACAATGGCAACATCACCGAAATCTATCGTATTAGTACGTGTAGCAAAACCTTTTTCCCTGCCGCGCTGCACCTTACGGTGAATTACTCTTTTAGGACTAAGTGGCATCTACTAACTCCTTGAAGATTTTTCAGCAGTAACTGTATCAGCAGCCGATGCACGGCGGGGTCCATGAGACTTTCTGTCGCCGTTACCCTGGCCACTACGCGGACCATGTTCACGACGGGGTTTTCTCACAAGTTGTCCTGCATCTTCATTCTGCTCATGACCATAGTTCATGCCGTTATAAACCCATACTTTGACACCGATTTTACCATACGTTGTCAGAGCCTCATACGTACCATAGTCTATATCTGCGCGAAGTGTATGAAGAGGAACACGTCCCTCTTTATGTTCTTCGACACGTGTCATTTCAGCACCGCCGAGACGGCCGGAAAGGCGTATTTTTATACCCTGTGCTCCGGCACGCATAGCATTGCTTGTAGACTGCTTAAGAGCTCTGCGGAACGAACCGCGGCCCATAAGCTGACGTCCGATATTCTGCGCAACAAGCGAAGCATTCAGATCAGCACGTTTGATTTCTTTAATCTTAATCTGGACTTTCTTTGTCAGCTGCTTTTGCACATCGGCGCTGATCTTTTCGATGTTAGCGCCTTTAACTCCAATGATAACTCCGGGGCGGGCTGTATGAATTACAATAGTAACCCGCTGCGGATGACGAATAATCTCGATTTCTGCAATATCGGCATTTTTGCACTCAGGAAGTTCGTTAATCATTTTTCTGATTTTAAGATCTTCCAGAACCAGGTCTGCATATTCACGAGGATCTGCATACCAGCGAGACTGCCATGTCTTGTTGATTCCAAGACGCAAACCGATTGGATTTACTTTCTGACCCACTTTATTCCCCCGCCTTTTCGTCAACTACGACGGTGATATGACACATACGTTTTAAAAGCTGATCTGCACGGCCACGCGCGCGGAACCACACTCTTTTAAGTCTCGGGCCTTCGTCGATACGAATTTCCTTAACATACAACATATCTTCATCAAGTTTCGTATTAGCAGAAAGCGCATTGGCAACAGCCGATTTTAAGGTTCCGCTGATAAGCCGTGCTCCCTTCTGCGGCATATTGGCAAGTATAGCCATAGCCTCCGAACAGGACTTCTGATTGATTACATGTGCTACCGGTCGAACCTTGGTAGGGGATGCAATCAGGAATTTTGTAGTGGCTACATAACCTTTTTTTACAGTCATCATACCCACCTTTATTACGCCTCAGCCGAAGCTGCCGGTGCTGCCGGTGCATTCGGTGCTGCTGGTGCAGCAGGAGCCGCACTGCTCTTCTTAGCAGTTTTATCTGAACCACCATGTCCGCGGAATATACGAGTAGGTGAAAATTCGCCGAGTTTATGTCCGACAAGATTTTCAGTAATATATACCGGAATCCATGATTTACCGTTATAAACGGAAATTGTATTTCCTACCATTTCCGGAATTATTGTGGAGCAGCGAGAATATGTTTTAAGCATTTTCTTATCTGCTTCTTTGTTCATTTCAATAACCTTTTTATAAAGGCTCTTCTCCACGAAGGGACCTTTTTTAACAGATCTTGACACCGTTATCTCCTATACAGCTATTTCTTCCGGCGCGAAACAATAAAATTGTTCGACACTTTCCGCTTGTTGCGGGTTTTGTAACCTTTGCAAGGCTGTCCCCATGGAGTAACGGGGTTACGTCCTTTACCAGCGCCTTCACCACCACCAAGCGGATGATCGACAGGATTCATTGCCATACCGCGAACAGTAGGACGAACGCCCATCCAGCGTCTGTGACCGGCTTTACCAAGCTGGACATTCATGTGTTCATCGTTACCGACGACACCGATTGTCGCATAACATTTGGCATTAACCCGACGCATCTCACTTGAAGGAAGACGTATTGTTACATACTCGCCTTCTTTTGCAGCTACCTGAGCACTGGCACCTGCAGAGCGGACAAGCTGTCCTCCGCGGCCAAGCGTCAGTTCTATATTATGAACCGTAAATCCGACCGGAATTGAATCAAGCGGAAGTGCATTACCCACTGTAAGCGGAGCTTTTTCTCCTGCCATGATTTTCTGGCCGACTTCCAATCCCTTCGGTGCGATTATATATCGCTTGTCACCGTCTGCATAATAGACCAACGCGATATTAGCACTTCGGTTCGGATCATATTCAATTGTCTTCACCGTTCCCGGGATACCGTGCTTATTGCGCTTAAAATCTATTTCACGATACTTTCTCTTGTGTCCGCCGCCCTGGTGACGTACAGAAATACGTCCGCCAGCACCACGGCCGCCATGAGAGCTCAAACCTTTGGCTAACTTTTTCTCGGGTTTGTCCGCCGTCAGGCTATCCTTTTGCAGGTCGATACGTGTTCGAGTACCTGCGGTTATCGGCTTAAATACTTTTAGAGCCATCTGATTCCCCTTAATTTACGCAGTCTCGGGCTTAAGCGCCCTCGAACACCTTGATTGTTTCACCGGGTGCAACACGCACGACGGCCTTTTTATAACTGGACTTACGTCCCGCACGAGTCCGCAGACGCTTCATTTTACCAAGCACATTCATTGTTGTGCAGGAGATTACTTTTACGCCGAAAAGTTTTCCTACCGCTTCTTTTATCTGTGTCTTCGTAGCATCAGGATGTACCTTGAAAACATATTTATTCTGACTGCGGAGCGCAGTTGCCTTTTCCGAAATTATCGGCTCAATAAGAATATCTTCTGTAAACATTATTTAGCCTCCGTTTCTTTTGCATAAAATTCGGAAAGATTTTTTGCGGCACTTTCAAGCATGATAATTTTGCGTCCGTAAAACAGGTCATGTGCACGCAGCCGGTTATAAGAAAGGAAAGACAATACCGGAATATTGCGTCCGGCCCGTTTAATCTTTTCATCATCGTCTTTAAGTATCATGACCGTACGCTCGTTCGCTGTAAAATTAGCAAGTATCTTGACCAGATCCTTTGTTTTACCGCTTTCGACCGTAAAATCTTCCACAACCGTCATTCTGTCACTTTGTGCCTGCAGGCTCAAAATAGATTTCATAGCAAGACGTTTCGCCTTTTTCGGAATAGAGTAACTGAAATCACGAGGTTTAGGACCGAATATAACTCCACCACCTCTTGTTATCGGTGATTTTTTATCACCACGTCGTGCACGGCCTGTTCCCTTCTGTTTATAAGGTTTAGCATTACTACCGTGTACTTCAGAACGATCTTTTGTACAGGCTGTACCGACCCGTTTATTTGCTAATTCGTTATTGATGGCATAGTAAATAACATCTTCATTGACCGGAAGCCCGAATACGTTATCATCGAGTGTAATAGTACGCAGCTCTTTACCATCGACTGAATAGACTTTCTTTTCCATAGTCATCCTCTGTCGTTATTTTTTTACCGCGGACTTGACGATCAGCGTGCAGTTTTTATTCCCGGGAACAGCCCCGCGAACCATAATCACCTTGAGCTCCGGGTCAATCTTAACAATTCTCAAATTCTGCATAGTCACACGGACATTACCCATATGTCCCGGCATCTTGATGTTTTTAAATGTGTGTCCCGGAGTCGTACACATACCAGTGCCACCGGCCTCGCGGTGAAACTTTGAACCATGAGTTGAACGGCCACCCTGGAAACCCCATCGTTTCATGACACCCTGAAAGCCTTTTCCCTTTGAAGTGGCAGTTACGTCAAGATATCTGCACTTATCGAAAAGTTCTACACCAACAAGATCCCCGACTTTTACATCGGCATCAAAATTGCGGAATTCTTTTAAATGCCGCTTCGGGGTAACATTTTCAGGAAATTGTCCGGCATATGCTTTGTTCACCTTAGACGATTTAAGATCATCAAGTCCAAGCAGGACTGCATCATAGCCGCAATTCTCTTTTTTCTTTGCGGAAACGACAACATTCGGTTCGACGTGGATCACGGTGACAGGTGTTAAATTACCGCTTTCGTCAAAAACCTGGGTCATTCCCACTTTCTTTGCAATCAGACCTTTCATTCTGATATTCTCCTATCGAAAAACCATAAAAGTAATTCGCATTCGGCCGCCATCCCAGATCCCGGGGACCGTTACCGTTTATTACAGCAGTTTCTTCGCAGAACGAATCCCTACTGCTTAATTTCTACATCAACACCGGCAGGAAGCTCCAGCTTCATTAGTGAATCCATAACATCAGTCGTCGGATCCAGAATATCGATAAGACGTTTATGCGTACGCATTTCAAACTGTTCTCTTGCCTTCTTGTTAACATGAGGAGATTTAAGGACAGTCACCTTATTGATTCTGGTCGGAAGCGGGATAGGTCCTGAAACCTTTGCTCCTGCTTTCTGAACAGTCTGCACGATGGCTTTTGCACTTTGATCGATCAGCTCCACATCGAATGCACGAAGCTTGACTCGTATCTTTCCGTTAGCCATTATTCCTCCAATAGATACAGAATGGAAACCTGCCGCACCAAAAAGGGCGACAGGTTTATTCTGTTCTAAAAACTAAACTACTCAATAACCTTAGTAACCTGACCGGAAGCGATAGTATGCCCGCCTTCACGGATAGCCAGTTTAAGACCTTCATCCATAGCAATCGGGTGAATCAATTCACCGATAATCTTTACGTTATCGCCCGGTTTTACCATATCAATACCCGCTTCAAGTTCTACCGTACCGGTGATATCGGTTGTTCTAAAATAGAACTGAGGACGATACCCGGTGAAGAACGGGCTGTGGCGACCACCCTCTTCCTTGGACAGAACATAAATCTGTGCTTCAAATTTTGTGTGCGGATGAATGGAGCCCGGTTTTGCAAGAACCTGACCGCGTTCAACATCTTTCTTGTCAACACCGCGGAGCAGGAGTCCGACGTTATCACCGGCCATACCCTGATCAAGTGTCTTATTAAACATTTCAATTCCGGTTACGACGGAATTCTGAGTCGGTTTAATACCTACGATTTCAACAGCCTCGTTCATATTGATAACACCGCGTTCGATACGGCCGGTAACAACAGTACCACGTCCTGAAATCGTAAAGATATCTTCGATCGGCATAAGGAACGGTTTCTGATCGTCACGAATAGGATCATCAAACCAAGTATCCATAGCGGTCAGTAACTCCTCAATGCACTTCGTATTAGCCGGATCATCAGCTTTATTCAAAGCGTTAAATGCCGAGCCTTTGATTATCGGGGTTTCTTCAGAAAAACCATATTCTTTCAACGTGTCTTTTACTTCTTCTTCTACAAGCTCGATAAGTTCAGGATCATCAACCTGATCAATTTTATTCAGGAATACGATAATCTTCGGTACCCCAACCTGTCGTGCAAGCAGCAGGTGTTCACGAGTCTGCGGCATAACAGAATCAGGAGCAGAAACAACAAGAATTGCACCATCCATCTGTGCTGCCCCGGTAATCATATTCTTAATATAGTCAGCATGTCCGGGGCAGTCGATATGAGCATAGTGTCTCTTATCTGACTGATACTCAAGGTGGCGGGTATTAATAGTAATACCACGTTCTTTTTCCTCAGGAGCATTATCAATTTCATCAAATTTCAATGCATGATCACCATACTTTTTAGCACAATACTGAGTGATCGCTGCAGACAAAGTTGTCTTACCATGATCGACGTGACCGATGGTTCCAACGTTCATGTGAGGTTTGGTTCTAACGAACTTTTCCTTTGCCATGTTTTTCTCCTCGCCGGTCATTCTTCTCCCGGCAAACTTAAATTTATGTGTTGCACTTTAAGCCAGAACGGGACATTTCAAAAGAAAAGCCGCATTCGCATACACACTGTAACTACGATGGGAAGAATAAATAGATGGAAACGGATAAGAATAAAATTCTTGCAGGTAACATCCCATAATTTCGGGATATTACGGCCGGAACCACCTATCATCATCAAACATCGCGCCTGACGACTGGTTTGGCATCCTGGAGCCTGGAAATTCAAAAAAATATGAATCTCAGCAGAAACCCTTAATGTTGCC
>JALCCK010000001.1 GCA_022640795.1 Treponema sp. | reverse complement strand
GATGGTCAAAACAGTTCACTCCT
This sequence comes from Treponema sp., assembly GCA_022640795.1. Lineage (GTDB taxonomy): Bacteria > Spirochaetota > Spirochaetia > Treponematales > Treponemataceae > Treponema_D. Next base: position 98,563 of record JALCCK010000001.1, on the reverse strand, counting down.
CTGGAGAATCCGGAAGTTGTTTACCTCAACAAGCTGCCGGATGTCTATGCAAAAGTGAGCTGATAAAATAAGCATGGGGTGTCATCTTTCTTGACATAAAGCGCAGTCCTTACGGACGCCTAGGAAAATATTGAAAGTCTATAAATACATATTTCCAAAAAATAATCGTGTCAGAAAGAATTAAAAACTTCAGATTAAAACAATATCACTAAATTCTATTAAATAAAAAAGAAAGTTTATATAATTTAATATATATCTTGTTGACAGATATATCTGCCATACATATACTATAATTATGATTCGAACTTTTGGAGACGCTGAAACAGAAAAAATATACCAGCAGAAGAAATCAAAAAAACTTCCTCCGGAAATACAAAAAAGAGCATTAGTAAAATTATTATTGCTTGAATCAGCGACAACAGAGGATGATTTAAAAAATCCGCCATCAAATCATTTTGAACATTTGCAGGGAAAGTTAAAAGATTATTGTTCAATAAGGATTAATTCTCAATGGAGAATACAATTCAAGATAGAAAATAATGAATGGTATGAAGTTTCAATAGTGGATTACCATTAGGAGGAATAAAATGGATTATGAAAGTATAGAAACCCCAAAGATAGGAGATATTCTCAAAGAAGAATTTTTAGAACCGTTAAATATAACGCCGTATAGACTTGCAAAAGATTTGCATGTCTCAACAAGTTCAGTTTTGGATTTGCTTCATAATAAAAGGAAGATTTCAGTAGAAATGGCGTTAAGATTATCAAAATACTTTGGAATGTCATCAAAATTCTGGTTAAATCTTCAGAATGAATTAGATCTTCGAGAAGCAAAACAAAAAATGGAAACGGAATTAAATAAAATTCCGGTAAATGCTCAAATCGCCTAAAAAAATTGGCATAACAACAAGTATACTGAGCCTGTAAAATAAGACAGAAAAAAACAGTAGAATAAGGTGTGCAGACCCTGAAAAAGGAGAACACACCATGAGCAGAGGAAAAAGACAGAGCTTCAGTAAAGAGTTCAAAGCAAAGGTAGTGCTTGAAGCACAGAGGGAAGAATCGACGGTTCAGGAACTTGCGACAAAATACAGCGTACATCCGAACCAGATCAGCCTCTGGAAAAAACAGGCAGTAGAAATGCTGCCGGGAATATTTGAACGGCCCAACAGGAAAAGCGAAGAAGAGAAACGGACAGATCAGGAACACGACCAGTTGCTGCAGGTAATAGGCTCACAGAAGATCGAAGTCGAATTCTTAAAAAAAAAGTACAGGCAGTTGTACGGGACAGAGCCGGACTTGTCGAACCTGCATTGAAAGGACTGCCGGCAATACATCAGTACAGGTTTCTGGGAATAAGCAGAAGCACCGCATATTATACGCCTCTGACAAAGCGGGACGAAGCAGATTTTAAGCTTCTGAAGAAAATTCGTGACGTACTGCAGAATATACCGTTTTTCGGTTACCGGAAAGTTGCACAGGCACTGCAGGAAGCAAACAATGAAGTAACAAAGAAACAGGTACGGCGTGTCATGTACAGATTCGGACTGTGTGCAATATATCCGGGAAAGAATCTGTCGAAGGCAAGGCAGATGAACAAAAAATATCCGTATCTGCTTGCAGGAAAACAAATACGGTTTCCGAATCAGGTCTGGTCGACTGATCTGACCTATATAAAACTTCCACACGGAAGCATGTATCTGATGGCTATAATCGATATCTGCTCCCGTAAGGTATTATCCTGGCGGCTGTTCAATACGCTTGATGCTAATTGCTATGCCTCCCTTGTCCGTGAGACGATTGAAACATACGGAATACCTGCAATATTTAATACGGATCAGGGATGCCAGTTTACATCAGATGTCTTCGTAAATGTGCTTCTGGAATACGGAGTGCAGATAAGTATGGATGGGCGGAACCGTGCACTGGACAATATCTACATAGAGCGATTGTGGAGAAGTCTCAAGTACGAAGATATCTATATAAAGCGTTATGAAACGGTAAAAGAACTGAAGGCAGGCATTGACGCTTACTTCACGTTCTATAATACGAAGCGCTTTCATCAGAGTCTGGATTACTGTACTCCTGATGAAATGTATTACTCAAACCTGATGAACTATCAGGAAATAAAAGTAGCATGAATCATCATGCTACTAGATACACCTTAAACAGCTGAAAAAACTGTCTTGACAAATGGGCGCAATTTAGAAGACTGGAATCAGTGGCAGCACACGGCTTATAAAAGGAGGTAGTAAACGTGAGTATAATTTCTGCATTTGATACGAGCAGAGAGATAATTACGCCAGGCAGTGCTGCTGCAAAAGTGCCGGATTTTCCAGAGGTGTTTATCTGTGTTTTTTCGCAGAGATTTGCAGAACTATTCCTGAAAAAATTTGAAATGAAAGAACTATTCTCGTTATTCGCCGGACGGGATATCGTAATTTACGAATTTAATTACAGGGGAAAAAGGTTTGGATTTTATCATACTTTACAGGGCGGTAGTGCATCGGCATCTTTGCTAGAAGAAATGATTGCTGCAGGCTGCAAGAAAATACTGTATTTTGGATCTTGTGGTTCCCTTGATAAAAAAATAGCAGGCGGCCATTTTTTGATTCCTGTTTCGGCTTACAGGGATGAGGGTACCAGTTACCATTATGTACCGTCATCGTTTTATTTTTAAATAAAAACGGCCGGGAGATTGGCAGAAATATTTGAAGAATTGAAAATTTCCTATCATAAAATCAGAACATGGACGATTGATGCTTTTTACAGGGAAACACGAAATAATATGCTAAAAAGGAAGGCAGACGGCTGCGAAGCAGTAGAAATGGAATGTGCTTCAATAATGGCAGTGGGGCAATTCAGACAACGAGAAGTATATGAATTCTTATATGCGGCAGATTGCCTTGATGGTTTTGAATGGGACGCGCGCATATTGGGGAATATACCTGACGATATAAAAGAAGAAATACTGACTGTTGCTCTGCAAGTTGCTGTAAGACTTTGAGAGAAATGAGAGGTATCAGAAAGATTTTGTACTGTCACGGGATTTGACAGACAGAACGTAACTTATTATAATTAAAGAATAATATTGAGGTATAGTGTAATGATTTTCCCCCTTGAAGAACTTGTTAAATTTTCCGGTAATATTTATGAAATAACCGTGGCCGCCGACCGGCGTGCGTATCAGATGTCTATGGTAAAAGATCCGAGTATCGATGAAAACGACGGAAAGGTCGTCTCTCTTGCGGCCCGTGAACTTTTCTCAAATAAAGTTACGTATCGTATTGAAAAAAAATAAACAGGCCCCGGTGCTGCCGGTACTGGTTCTCTTTGCTCCAACTGCAAGCGGAAAGACTGCTTTGTCTGTAGAATTATTCGGACACGGCAGTCATTCTGTTTTTAAAGACAAAGCTGAGATTATCAGTGCGGATTCCATGCAGGTATATACGGGTATGGATATCGGGACCGCAAAACCGGATTCCTCGCTTCTGTCTCTTTTACCACATCATATGATTGACGAATGTTCTCCGTCCGAACAGTTTACGGTAGCAGATTTTGTAACGAAGGCTGATTCATATTGTTCTGATATTTTCAGCAGGGGAAAACTTCCTGTCGTCATGGGGGGAACCGGTTTTTATATTCGTTGTTTTATGCTTGGACTTCCGGCTGCGCCCGAGGCTGATGAAGCAACGAAACGGATGTTGCGCAGTCGGCTGGCATCGGAAGGAAGTGCCGTACTCTATGAAGATCTGAAGCAGAAAGATTCTGTCAGTGCAGCACGGATTCATCCGAATGATACCTACCGGATAGTGCGGGCTCTGGAAGTTTTTTATGCAACAGGGAAACCGCGAAGTTCTTATAAAGTGCCTTCTGCGTTACGAAATTGTTATCGGTTTTGTACTATGATATTGGAACGTCCCCGCGATGAGTTGTACGAAAGAATTGACCGGCGGGTGGAGCAGATGTTTTCAGACGGACTTGAGCAGGAATATCTTGCGCTCGTTGCACAGGGAATAAAAGGAACAGATCCCGGAATGCAGGCTATCGGATATCGTGAATTTGTGCAGGAGAAGTATGAAGCGTGTTCTGCAGAAGATCGGGTCTGCAGGCGGGAACAGCTAAAGGAACAGATAAAAACGGACAGCCGTCGGTATGCGAAGAAGCAGTTTGTTTTTATGCGCGACATACCGGAAGCACAATATTATCGGTATGAGCAGGAATCCGTTTCTGCAGTTGAATTTGTAGAAACTGTTTTAGAAAATTTCAGTAACGATTCCGGAGGCTTCGGGTTTCTGTAAATTGCCGTGTTTCTACTTGACGTAAATGATGAATTCAGCCATAATAGTAGGAGTTTATTTAAGAGGAGTGCCATCGTGCCCTGTGGAAAAAAACGAAAACGCCAGAAGATGGCGACACATAAGCGAAAGAAGATGCTTAGACGTAATCGGCATAAGAGTAAGTAGTATTTTATAAAATACGTTAGAATTATGTCAAATAGACCGCGGAAGTGAGTAACCGACGCGGTCTTTTCTGAAAAGTAACGGAAACTTTACTGTTTTCCGTTATTTTTTTTTTAAACTGATACCAGAAACATAGGTAACATGTTATACTTATAAACAAAAACGGAGGACTTAACTACGATTCTTCCCAGTATACATAGTCCGGATGATCTCAAAAAAATTCCCGAAAAACAACTGCCGTATCTAGCCGGTGAAATTCGCAGAGAGATAATAAAGGTCGTAAGTACCAACGGCGGCCATTTAGCCAGTAATCTAGGTGTCGTCGAACTGACTATTGCGCTCCATCGCATTTTCAGCAGTCCCCATGATGCTCTTATATGGGATGTCAGCCACCAGTGTTATGCACATAAACTGCTTACCGGCAGATATTCCCGTTTTTCTACGCTGCGGCAGCACGGGGGACTTTCCGGTTTTACCCGGAGTTCTGAAAGCCCGCATGACTTTTTCAATAACGGGCATTCATCTACGTCTATCTCGTCGGCTCTGGGGCTTATTACCGCATGGGGCCTTGAAAACAGACCGGGGCATGTCGTTGCCATAATTGGAGACGGCGCTTTGACCGGAGGTATGGCTTTTGAGGCACTCTCGCATGCAGGGCAGATTTCCAAAAATCTTATCGTAATACTGAATGATAACCAGATGTCGATAAGCAGGAATACCGGTGCTATTTCGCGCTATCTGAGCAGGCTTACCATGTCTTCCCATTATCAGTCGCTTCGATATTCGATAGACCGTGCGGTAGATCGTATTCCGTATCTGAATAAGCATCTCGGAAAACTCATTTTCAGATTAAAACGGGGTATAAAAGGGCTTTTTCTTACGAATAATCTTTTTGTTGACTTGGGATTTGAATATGTGGGTCCGTTAAATGGGCATGATGAACATGAACTTGAAGTCGTTCTGCGCAGGATAAAGCGAATTCCCCGGCCGGTGGTCGTTCATGTAGTAACGACCAAAGGAAGGGGGTATGTACCTGCTGAGAACGATCCTGCAAAGTTCCATGGAATCGGACCGTTTTGTATTAGTGATGGAACGGTTGAAAAATATGACCGGCTGAGTTTTACGCAGAGTTTTTCGAACTCTCTGCTTGAACTGGCGCGGGCTCGAAGTGATATTGTCTGTATTACGGCCGCAATGGCTTCAGGGACGGGGCTACTGCCGTTTGCGAAAAAATATCCTGCCCGTTTTTTTGATGTGGGAATTGCAGAAGAGCATGCCGTAACTTTTGCCGGAGGTCTGGCGAAGGGCGGACTTCTTCCGATTATCTGTATTTATTCGACGTTTATACAGCGTGCAATTGATCAGTTGATTCACGATATTGCCATTCCCTCTGCTCATATTGTACTTATGCTGGACAGGGCTGGAGTCGTTCCTGCAGACGGTGAGACTCATCAGGGTCTGTTTGATATAGCACTTATCCGGCCGATTCCCCATATGACAATATTCTGTCCTGCAGATGCTGCAGATCTTGACAACTGTCTGAAATGGGCGGTAGCTGCAGAGGGACCGGTCGTTATCCGGTATCCGAAAATGACCTGTCCGACTGATACCGGCTATTTTTCAGGGACGATACAGAAGGGACGCGGTGTTCTTGTTCCCGGTAGTGATTTTGCACCACTGCTTGTTCATGAAGAATCAGACCCGGAAAATCGGAAGGTTCTCTTTGTCTGTACCGGCGGTATGTACAGCGAAGTTCGTACGGCTTCACGCTCGCTTTTAATGAAAGATATTTATACTGATATTTATGCGCTGCGTTTTATAAAGCCGCTTGATGAAGATTATTTTATAAAAACGGTAAGTGCCTATGATGCAGTAGTACTCGTTGAGGACGGCGTAAAGCAGGGTGGGATCTGCGAATATCTTGAAAAAGTCATGTATCAGAACGGCCTTATGAACGTGACGATAAAGGCATTCCCCGACAGATTTCTCGAACAGGGAAACAGAGAGCAGATCTGCGAGGATGCAGGTATGTCAGGATCGTATCTTGCGGCTGCTGCTTTGGATTTATTGAAACCGGTGAATCTGATGGTAAAGAATAAATTAAAGAAGATTGAAATATGAACAGTTGGTCGCTTAAGCTGGCTGACCGGACGATGACTACTCAACTTCCGGCCTTTGTCATGGGTATAGTCAATGTTACCCCAGACTCTTTCTGGAAAGAGAGCAGGGGTGGTACTGCAGCTGCATTGGAATTAGTGGCGCAGGGAGCCGACATACTTGATATCGGCGGCGAATCGTCCCGGCCGGGAGCTGATTATGTAAGTGCGGAAGAAGAGATAAAAAGAATTCTGCCGGTGATTCGTGAAATAAGACGTCATACAACCTGCCCGATTTCAGTTGATACACGGAAAGCGCAGGTTCTTAAGGCTGCATTGGATGAAGGTGCCGATATGCTCAATGATATTTCGGCACTGGAAGATGATGACAGTATTGCTGACTGCGCTGCTGCTGCAGGAATTCCTGTTATACTAATGCATAAACGGGGAATCCCTGCTATAATGCAGAATAATACGATGTATCAGAATGTCTTTACGGATGTTGACAACTATCTGCAGCAACGGGTGGAATATGCGCTTCTTCATGGTATCAGCGGAGACCGGATAATTCTTGATCCCGGTATAGGATTTGGGAAAGATCTTGCTGCTAATTGTACTCTTATTAAAAACTGCGGCAGACTTTGCGGCGGCAACTATCCGGTTCTTATGGCCCTGTCGCGGAAAACCTGCATCGGGCAGATAACCGGCCGTGCAGTTTCCGACCGGTTAACCGGTACTGTTACAGCGGATATAATTTCGGTGTTGAACGGGGCTGCAATGATCAGGGTTCATGATGTTGCTGCAGCTGTTGATTCTTTGAAGATTTTGAAAGCGTTGGAGTAGAAAGTGGATGCCTTTGACCGATTGCTGAAAGTATATGATTTTATACGCCCGATACTTGATATAGGCTTTCTCACTTTTATTTTTTACAAGGCGTACGACATTGTCGTAAAAACAAATGCAGTACAGATCATAAAAGCTGCAATAATTGTGGCACTGGCTTACGTAGCCGCGTTGATACTGCAGCTTAAAACGTTTATCTGGCTTCTGCAGATGTTTGCTCCGGTATTCCTGATAGGTTTTGCAATTGTTTTCCAGCCTGAGATACGAAAAATATTTTTGAAAATGGGGCAGAGCGAGTGGTTTTCGTTCGGCGGAAGGTCCCGCCATACGTATGTCGATTCTGTCCTACTTGCAGCGGAAATGCTTTCAAAACAGCGGCGGGGAATGCTTGCGGTTTTTGTACGGCACACAAAACTCGACGATATTATTGCGACCGGAACTGTACTGAATGCGGCCCTGTCTTCCAATCTTCTGGTAACGATTTTCGGTCATGATACGCCGCTTCACGACGGTGCCTGCATAGTTCAGGGTGGTAAAATTCTTGCGGCAGGCTGCTTTCTTCCGTTAAGTGAACAGTACGATATAAAAAAAACGTTCGGAACGCGTCACCGTGCAGCGCTGGGACTTTCAGAGGTTACTGACGCTGTAATTCTCGTCGTTTCCGAAGAGACCGGAGCAATCAGCCTTGCGTATGATTCAAGGCTCCACTATGATCTTACTATCAGAGAAATAACGAAAATTTTGGAAAATCAGCTTGAACTCGGTTCCGATTCGTTTACAATAGAGGATACGATAGATGAAAACAAGGCAGCTTTATGAGAAAATACTGCATAACTGGCCGGCAAAAATTATATGTTTTATTGCGGCACTTTTTTTATATGCGTTTTATCAGATAAGCTCTCTTGATAAGAAGTCGTATACCGTTCCGCTTAATATTATAGCGGAAGGTTCGCTGGTTCCGGCTGGAAATTATCCGAGAAGAGTGAAAGTAACGCTGCGCGGTAAACCTGAAGATATCGTGCATTTCGATGCCTCCGATATTAAGGCGGCGCTCGATATTTCGTATTATCCGAAAAAAGGTACCTATACAGTTCCCGTAACGCTGACGTTGTCAGATGCACTCATGCTTGCTGACCCGCTCGAGGTTCATGTAACGCCGGATACGGTATCGCTTACGGTAGAAAATAATTATTATGCTTATAAAAATCTGGAACCGGTGCTGGACGGAACGCCGCTGCATGGATATGAGATAGGGAATATAACAGTCAGACCTCCGTCGGTAAAAGTTTCCGGCCCCGAATCTATGGTTAAAAATCTTGCTCCGCTGCAGACACTGAAGATATCTGTAGACGGGAAAAGCAGCTCGTTTTCCCAGAAAACGGATGCTGTTATAGAGAATAAATTCATAACGATGCATGAGGCCACAGCTCCTGAGGTATTTGTAACCATAGAACCTATTTTTCAGACGATGAAATATAAAAATATTCCTGTCATACCGGAAAGACTTGCTGCGGAGTTTCATGTACAGGAAGAACCGCTGCTAGGTCTGCTGACGGTTACCGGTCCTCAGCTGGATATGGAAAAATATACCCCCCAGGCAGGAACGGTAACGGTTGACTGCAGTTCAGTTACAGAGCCGGGAATTTATACGCTTCCGCTCCTGTACCATATTCCGGGGACCCTGAAACTGGAAAATCGGGAAACTGATTCTGTTGAAGTTTCTATTGTCCGGAATCTGTCGGAAGATGAAGCAGAATCCAATATTCAGCATTCCGAGCAGGAAAGTAATCTGAAACCGACAGAAGGAGGCAGATAATGATTTACGGACTGGGTATAGATCTCGCGGAAGTCAGACGTTTTGAAAAGTGGGTCAGAAATCCTGATATGATCAAACGCTTTTTTAATGAGGTAGAATATACTGATTTTATCCGTGACTACGGTAGTGCTGATACGGTCCGGTTCAGGGCGGCCTGCAGACATTTTGCAGTCCGTTTTGCTGCAAAGGAAGCTTTTTCAAAAGCGCTTGGAACAGGGCTTGCAGGAATAGACTTACCTGATATATGGATATACAATGATCATACGGGAAAACCCGTTTTGCGGGTACAGGGAAAAACTGCCGAACTGCTTGACAGGACTTGCGGTCCTTGTCATATTCATGTTTCCCTGACTCACGAAAAGGAGACGGCAGCGGCTGTTGTTGTAATAGAGATCTAAAGACAGGAGAGTGTAAAATGGCCCACGGAGTAAAAAAAGTTGGTTCCCCGAAGAAACCTGCTGTTTCATACTGGTCGAAGGATACCTGCCGGTGTCCGGTATGCAAAAAAGAATTTCAGCGTGAAGAGATGCTATCGGGCAACGGACGCATGATAGCGGGGCCGCTTACCGATGAACTGCATCGTATATATGAACCTTCTGCAAGATTTGGAAAGGTCTATCCGCTTATTTATGCGGTAGGTGCATGTCCGAACTGTCACACTGCGCTTCTGTGGAATGATTTTGAAGAACTGAGTGACAATGATTCTATCGATAGAATTTCCGTTTCCCGACAGGATCGTATGAAAAAAGTAAATACTGTTTTTCCCTATTATAGTCTTACCCGTGAACGGACGCTGCTCGATAGTGCCGCTATGTATTATCTTGCAATTTTAACGTATGAGAAGTCCAATCTTGAGCTGCTTCCTACAATAAAACGTGCTATTTTGTCTCTTCGTCTTGCGTGGCTGTGTCTTGATCTTGACGAAGCATGTCCTGGCCATAATTATAAATATGTATCCGATGTTTTTTACCGGAAAGCCGTTTTCTTTTATCAGCAGGCCGTTATAAATGAAACGGCCCGTGTTGAGCGAAGCTCGAATATGAATAATTTTGGCCCCGATATCGACAAGAATTACGGCTGGGACGGAGTCGTTTATTTATGTGCACTGCTGGAATATAAATACGGACAGAGAGAAGATCATGAACTGCGGTTGAAAAAGCTTGAGGAAATGAAAACCTCCATAGCCCGTATATTTGGTTTCGGAAAATCGACGAAAGCAAAACCTGGTCCGCTTCTGGAACATTCCAGAACGCTTTATGACAACCTGTCTGCAGAGATTGAAGATGGAAGAAATTTTGCTCCCGGTGGAGTCGTGTAGATGCGTAATATTCTTCTTACGCTTTCGTATGACGGAACCGGTTTCTGCGGATGGCAGCGGCAGGATTGTAAAGACGGAAAATATGTCCGTACTGTACAGGGTGAACTTGAAAAAACGCTTGCAAAACTACTCGGACAGCCGGTAAACCTTTACGGTTCCGGCAGAACGGACAGTGGCGTTCATGCTGCGGGACAGGCTGCCAATTTTTTTTCACCGATTACCAGTATTCCTCCCGAAAATTATGTTCGTGTTTTAAACGGAATGCTGCCTCCTGATATCCGGGTAATGGAGTCCCGGGAGGTACCGGAAGATTTTAATTCCAGATTTAGTGCGACAAGCCGCGTCTACCGGTATTATATCTATTGCGGTGACGTCCCCCTTGCATCACAGATGCCGTTTGTGTGGCGTATCCGGCATGCCTGCAGTATTGACCGGCTGAATGCGATGGTTTCTTCGTTCAGGGGGGAAACCGACTGTAAAACTTTTTCTGCCGCTGGTGATCAGAGTCTTTCAACAAGAAGATATATCGAAGATGCCTTTTTTTTCGAACAGCCCGGCTGGCCTTCAGGTACTATACTGGTATTTCAGATAGAAGCAAATGCGTTTCTCTGGAAAATGGTCCGCTCTGTGATTGGTTCACTCATAGAATTTGAACGTACCGGCAGATCTGCAGATTATTTTTCGGAAGTTCTCGCTGCGGGGAACAGAAAGCTTGCCGGACCGACGGCACCTCCCACCGGTCTTTTCCTGTGGCAGGTGAAATTCGATGGAATTCGGCGGCATGCATAATTCTCTATCCTGTATGCGTGATCAAAGCAGATTGACCGGATCAACATCGATTTCGATATAGGCATTTTGAATCTGTTTGTAGTCATAGAGCAGATGCCCCGCCAGCATTTGCAGCGGCCGTATTTTTTGTGCTCTGAGCAGAATCTGATAGCGGTAATTCATTGCTATTTTTGCAAGAGGGCATTCTGAAGGGCCGAGAATTTCAACGTCAGAGAATAATTTTTGCACTGCAAAATCTTTTGCTTCACTGTTTTCCCTGATAGAAGCAGAAAATATTCCAGCTGCTTCCTCTGCTGCACTTGCCGCTGTCTGTGCTGACGGTGACCTGAATACGAGCCGTACAAGTCTGCTGAACGGTGGAAAATTAAGCAGACGGCGGGTTTTTAGTTCTTTTTCATAAAACGATTCACTATTTCCCGAACAGGCATAGACAATAGCGTCCCTTGACGGATTATAACTCTGCACAAAAACTTTTCCATCGGGAAAAAAGCGGCCGGCTCTTCCGGCTACCTGTGTAATGAGAGAAAACGTCCGCTCGGATGCTCGGAAATCAGGCATGTGCAGTCCTGTATCTGCAAGAACGACGCCGACCAGCTGAAGCTTTGGAAAATTCAACCCTTTAGCCACCATCTGGGTACCGAGTAGTATATCATAATCGCCTTTCTTGAATGCGTCGAGTTTTTTCTGTAGTTCGCCTTTTGCCGTAAGACTGTCAGTGTCTATTCGTACGACACGTGCAGCCGGAAATTTTGCTTTTACTTCAGCTTCAACGAATTCTGTCCCGAAGCCGGAATACCCGATATCGACCGAACCACATTTTGGACAGGCATGCGGCGGTTCCATGGACCAGCCGCAGTAGTGACATCTGAGTCTGTTTTCGCTTTTGTGATACGTGAGCGGAACCGAGCAGTTTTTGCAGGTAAGTTCAAATCCGCAGGTATTACACCGGAAAAAATGATTAAATCCGCGGCGGTTGAGAAAAAGAATTACCTGTTTCCGGCGGGAAATTGTATTGTGTATTTGATCCTCCAGCTCCTGTGAAAGACAGCCGCCTTTGGTATTGGTTTTTGTAAGATCTATGCAGGTTATTTCAGGCAGACTGCCGCCGGCAAGTCGTCTGGTAAGCAGATGAGGTACAATCTTTCCGGTTTTCATCTGATACCACGCTTCTACCGAAGGTGTTGCGCTTCCCATTACCAGCGGAATACCGAGTTTTGCACAACGATACATTGCAACCTGTCGTGCATGATAGCGCGGAGTTGTTCCGGATTTATAGGACCCGTCGTGTTCTTCATCGATGATAATCATACCGAGATCGGGAACCGGTGCAAAGACAGCGCTCCGGGCACCAACGATAACGCGTGCTTCCCGGTGAATGATACGATTCCATTCACTCAGCCGCTGACTTGGAGTCAGCCCGGAGTGTAATACTGCGACGGTCTGTCCGAATCTGCTGATTACCGATTCGGTAACCTGCCGGGTAAGCGATATTTCAGGAACAAGATAAATAACTCCTTTCCCCTGTTTCAGAAGATTTTCCGCGGTCTGAAGAAATACCTCCGTTTTTCCACTGCCGGTCATTCCGTAAACATACTGCATAACGTTTTTACTTTCACTGATATCTTTTACGGCCTGTTGCTGTTCTTTCGATAATTCGAGCGGCTCTTTTTCCGGAATTTCTGCGGAAAAGGAGAATCCTCCGGCATTTGTTTCTCTACGTCCCGAAGGTATCATAGCGGCAATAGCTTCTCCGACAGAACAAAGGTAAAATTTAGAAATCCAGACTGCAAGCGATAATAGTTCGCGGGAAAAAAGCGGTTCTTTATCCAGTATTCTCAGTACCGGTTTTATCTGTCCTGCCGGAACAGGGCATGACAGCGGGAGTTTTGTATGTGTGCCGACAATGTATCCGGTAGTTTTCCGGTTGCCAAAGCGTATTTCCGCTCTTTTACCGATTTCTGCCGCGTAAGTATTTTTTCCTTCCGGTATGTCCGTATATGAAAACGATTGATTAACGGGAACATTAAGTACTATATCAAGATACAGCACCGTTAACTCCCGGCCGTTTCCGTGCCTGACGCGTAATCAGGAACAATCGTCAGCAGACGTTTTCGGAAGAGCTTGAGATCTTCCCATGCGGGCCTTTTCAGGTCGATATTGCGGAGTAATGCGCTGGGATGATAGGTTGCAAGTACCGGAATATCGTTATACGTGTGAAATGTTCCTCTGAGTTGTCCGATACCGGCTGTCGTATTCAAAAGATTTTGTGCCGCAACCCGTCCGAGTGCCAGAATCATTGCAGGATGCAGTATCTGAATTTGTGCTTCAAGAAACGAAATACACGCTGCTGCTTCTTCAGGCTTCGGATCTCTGTTGTGCGGAGGACGGCATTTTACAATGTTTGCAATAAAACAGTTTTTATGCCGGTCCAGCGCTATTGCCGCCATCATTTTGTCAAGAAGTTTTCCTGCCGGTCCAACAAACGGGATACCTGTAGCGTCTTCTTCGGCTCCTGGACCTTCTCCTACCAGAAGCACGGCAGGGTGAACAACCCCTTCACCGGGAACAGGATTCCTCCTGCCGGTACACAGTCCGCATCTTTTACAGTCCGCAACCATCGCCGCGATTCCCGTTAGCGTTATGCCGGCGGCAGGACGTCCTTCCGTTGGCAGGATAGCAGCAGTTGTACCGGTCGGTTGCGGTATGAGCTGTCGCGGTACATCGGTAAACGAAGGTGTGTTTTCTGAAAAAGCAGGATCTGAATAGCCGTGCACATAATTCGATGTTATTTTCAATAAATTATAAATGATCTGTTTGTTTTCTGCTTTCATCCTGTTAAGGATATCACATTGCTTGCTGTTCTTGCAATAATAGAGTATTATTAACCACTATGAAAATTGCAATGTTCATCGATGCTTTTTTTCCCCGTGTTAACGGTGTTGTAATTTCCGTCCAATCGTATGCCACTGAGCTTACAAGACTCGGCCATCAAGTATGTGTTGTTTGTCCGACATACACTGAAGAACAGCAGCGCAGTGCTTTTTACAATGAAGATAAAGATAAAAAATCTGTATTTCAGATTTTACGGATACCGTCTTCTCCTTTCATCTGGTCAAAAGAGGATAGAGCCGGAAGACTTGATAAATGGTTCTATCTGAAAAAACAGGTGGATCTGTTCAAGCCTGATGTTGTTCATATTAATACGGAAGGAAATCTGGGTCTGTACGGAAGGCTTTATGCCCATCACAGGAGTATTCCGTACGTGTACACGATGCATACGTTATGGGAAGAATATGTTGCCAACTATGCATTTTTTCTTCCGGAATTTACATCTAAGGGTATAGCGCGTACGATAGAGCACGCCTTTCTCAAGCATGCTTCGCAGGTTATCGTTCCGACGAAACATATTGAAGAAGTCGCCGTCAGGTATGGCGTTTCCTGTCCGGTCGTTCTGCTTCCGACCGGTATACCGGATCTGATGGAAAAATACAGTCTGCTGCGGGAACGTCATATGCGGCGGATGTTTTTTAAGAAATTCCCGAAAGCATTCGGGAAAAAAATTCTGTTGTATGCCGGGCGTATTGCAAAAGAGAAAAATATTCCGTTTTTGTTTGATGCATTCGATGAAATACACCGTACAAATCCGAATACCGTATTGATTCTTGTCGGCAGTGGAGCGGAACTGGATAACCTGAAAGCTGCTGCGGCTCAGACCCCCTGTGCAGATAGCATTTACTTTACCGGGTATATCAGGAATAACGATATGCTGTATTTTTACCGTCTTGCTACCGTCTTTGTTTTTGCGAGTAAAACGGAAACACAGGGGCTCGTAACGCTTGAAGCAATGACTGCTGGCTTACCGGTTGTAGCTATCGGTGAAATGGGGACCATAGATGTGATGCAGGGTGATAACGGTGGTTTTATGGTAAAGGAAGATACTATCGAGTTTGCCCGGAAAGTTAATCTGCTGCTTTCTGATACTGATTTGCGGAAACGGAAAATAGCTGAAGGCAAAAGATGGAGCAGAAAATGGTCGATTATGGAATTAACTCCGAAACTTGTGCAGTACTATGAAAACGCTATAGCGTATCATAAAAACAAGCATTCGAAATAGAGGGAAACTATAATGAAATTTCCGGTAAAGTTTCTGAAAATCATATTTTTTTCAGTTCTTTTTTTTGTCTGTACGGCTCTCTTTTCTGCGCCGCGTGGTGCGCAGGAACTAGTGCTTTCTGACAGCTGGATATACGATGCGCTGACACAGGTTTCACTTGACGCAGGAATCTACAATTTCACTGATGATGCTCCTCTTACTATTCAGGAAATTACGGTGTATATGAATGCAATACCCTATGAAACGCTTTCCGCTGCCGGTAAAAAGCAGTATGACAGAATAAAACGATATTTTGCAGAGCAGAACATTTCGTTCGATTCGGGGGTGTTTTCACTCGGAATAGACCCCGCTGTTACCGGTGAAGGGTATTACAAAACAAATGATTCACTTGACTGGATATACGATCGCTACAGCAGGAAACCGTTGATCGATGTGCCGCTGACGTTGTCCGGAAAAGATTTTTTTACCATGATGTGCGATATTGAACTGTCTGAAAATCAGGGAGTTATGTCTCATGACGACAACTATACGAATATACCGGCTGCTGCCAACGAAATTGACGTAAATTTTCCGCATACTGCCTATTTTTCGACCGGTTATAAATTTGCTGACGAAAGCGGTGTGTCGTTCCAGCTTGGAATTTTTGATAAATCCATCGGCAGAACGCAGACCGGCAGTATTATCTGGTCGGATTATTTTACCGGTGCAACATACGGGCAGCTTTCTTTCTATTCTCCGAATTTCAAGTATACCGGTTCTGTTTCCCAGTTTGATGTTGATAAATATATGTATACACATCTTTTTCAGGGAAGATTTTTCGACAAACTTACTTTTTCTGTTATGGAAGGAATGCTGGTGTATGCACCTATTGAACTCCGGTATTTAAACCCGTTTACCATATTTCACGGCATGGCACCGTGGCGTGACTACGGCGAAGATGAATCGAATACCTGTGCCTATATGTGTTTTAAACTTAATTATGTTCCGGTAAAACATGTGCGGATTTATGGACTTTTTGCGCAGGATCAGTACCAGACGCCGTATGAACTGGAGCACTGGCCTGACAGCC
Organism: Treponema sp.; assembly: GCA_022640795.1. Taxonomy (GTDB): domain Bacteria; phylum Spirochaetota; class Spirochaetia; order Treponematales; family Treponemataceae; genus Treponema_D. The sequence continues at coordinate 82,055 of JALCCK010000001.1, read as the reverse complement.
TGACGCCGAACGGGCTTGGCGGACAGCTGGGTATTGAATCATATCTTCCGCTTCAGGACGGTTTTTTCCATGTTGCGCTTGAAGGCTACTATGCGGATCCCTACCTGTATATAAAGGAAAGCCCGAACTGGTCACTTGCCCGTACCTATGCTGAAAATATCGGTGATATGGCGGTGTTTTATGAGTGGGTCGGCTCGCCGTTCGGCCCGGATACTATTTCGGGGGAACTTTCATTGGGATATGAAAAGCCCGGCCGCTGGTCGGCAGATCTTATGTATCTGTATATGTGCCGAGGAGAGCTTTCCGGTACCAATACTTTCGATGCAGTAAGCGATGTATGGGGTGGAACCGATACTGATATAACCGACGATGAAGTTAATTCTGACTGGGCGTATCCGACCACTGAAAACGGTAATTCTCCGTTCCTGACAACACCGACCGGGACGCCCGAATATGTCAACCGGCTGTCGGTCAGGGTTACATGGCTACCGGAAAACTGGCTGTCGGTAATTGCACAGCCGGGGTTTGTGCTGATATTCAATCATAATAATACAGAAGGCGATACTGCGTACGGGTTCGAGTTCGCACTGTCGGTCAATCTGTCGTTCCATAATGGATCTGCATCGTAGAGAAAACAGGAGAAAAAATGAAGATATTTTCAAAGATTATGTTGCTAGCTGTGTTCAGTATACTGTGTTTTCCGCTCGCTGCCCAGATTTGTGTCGATCCGGGGGACCAGTTTTATGTCTATGCAGAAAAATGGGAAACGGAAGGATTGGTAGAACATCTGCCTCAGATTCGACCATATCCGGCAGCGGTTGTAAAGAAAATACTACAGACTGTTATAGAAAAGGGTGACGGGCAGGAGTCCGCAACGGCTGCTGCCTATTATAAAAAACTGACGGGAAATGCCTTCAACCTCTCTGTGGAAGGAGGCGCGACGTACAAGGGGTCTATCGTAAATCACAAACTTTCCGATGATAAACAGATATCCGGCGAAACGGCAGTTTCGGGAGATATACTATTCAACAAGTTGCTCTCGATGAGTTATGATTTAGGGGTTTACGGGAATAATGCCAGTACTACAGATTCAGATGTGACGCCGCAATATCAGAACAATACGCGGGATACGATTGAAGACTCGACTTCTGTCGGTCCGTTGGATTTTAATATTGATATGAATTCGAATGTTGCGTTCGGTACCGACAAAGTGTACGTTGCAGCAGGGCTTAACAGATCCGGTTTCGGTCCTTTTTTGAATTCCGGCATAGCAATAAATGACACGTCGTTCCATTCGGCAAATATGGTCTTTTCGTATCAGGGGAAAAAATGGTCTTATACCGAAATGCTTGCTTCAGTCGGCGCATCGCTGAATAACGGAACAAGTACAGGGCAGGAATATACCGGTGAAAAATATTTTATGTTTCATGCGATTAAACTCAATCTGTTGCCGAAATTCGATTTGACGTACTATGAATCATGTATTTACGGGAAAAAATTCGATGCTTCCTATGTTGTTCCCGCACCGTTTATGGCGATTCAGGGGATTAACGGTGCAAGCGACAATGTACAGATGGGACTGATCGGTGAATATCAGTTTTCAAAATCTGCAAAGTTCGTTACCGATGTTATGGTCGACGATATAGCAATGGACGATATCGTCAAACTTAACTTTGATACGAAGATACGAATTGCAGGACAGACGGGTATTGTCTATGCACCGAAGAGTTCCATCTGGAACCTGCTGCTTATGAATTATACTGTCGTAACGCCGTACACCTATTCTCACTGGGAATACGATGATGAATATAATAAGACCTTCACGTCGGAAACGTACAACTACAGCAGTTATACAAATCACGGAATTTGTATCGGTTCCTCATTGTACCCGAATTCCGATGCACTTTCTTTTTCCGCAAATTTTACGCCGGCACGAAATTTTTCACTGACGCTGACGTCGCTGTTTGCCCGGCACGGGAACGAGTATGAGTCGCTGACCGACGACGAACGGACTGCTATTTTTGATTACAATCGCGATAATGGCACCGTTTATTCTACCGACGGCAGCACGTCGACCCAGCAGATGTTCACCGGTGGTTCCCATATCGACACTGCATGGGATTCGCTCAACTTTCTGACGCAGGACCATATCATGTATACCTGCCAGATGGGGTTTACCGGCGAATACACTTTTGCACATCTCAGGTTCGGTTCCGTATCGCTGAAGGCCGGGTATACCTTTGAGTATATCCACAACAAGGGTGTCGACGAGCCGCTGTTCACCGGTTCGAGTGAATATAGCGATGCCGAAGATGAATACGAGACGTGGGTCAGCAACCTGCACGATGAATTTAACAATTATATTTCAGTTTCGCTGAAGCTGGTATATTGAAACGATGAAACGCAAAATAGCGCTGCTGTATCTTAACACCGGCGCCGGACATCATTCGGCTGCACTCGCACTCAGAGAATCGCTGCAGGCGCGCGCGCCTGAAATTCCGGTGCTGCTGATAAACGGTTTCGATCAGCATAATTACTGGGGAAAATTTATTTTTGAAGATATTTACCGCCTAACGAGCAATTATATTCCCGGCGCTTATTCACTTATCTATGATATTTCCCAAAGCCGGTTTGCACAGTCGCTCTATGTATTTTTTCTGCTGCGGCATCGTACCGCCCGGTATCTGAGGAAAACTATTATACAGAATCATATAACGGACATTGTATCGTTCCATTTTGCTCTTACTGCAGCATTGGGAACCGTTCTTGATGAGATCCCATGGAAAGTAAATCTGACGGTGCTTGTGACGGATCCGTTTACCGCGCCGCATGCATGGTACTATGTCAGAAATACGAAAATTCTGGCTTATTCGCAGCGGGTAAAGAACGAAGCCGTTTCCTGCTGCGGGGTAAAACCGGAAAATATTCATATAATTCCTTTTTTAATCGATAAAAAATACCGTGCAACAAATACAACGGCCGAAATCGACAAAATGAAATTAAAGCATGGTTTCAGCTCCGGTAAAAAGATTCTACTGCTGGCGGGCGGAGGGGAAGGGCTTCCCCATGCCGCAGCCATAATCAGAAAATGTGTCGATCATAACGCGTCGTTTACGATTGCGGTCGTCTGCGGCCGCAATGCAGCACAGAAAAAATATTTTGATTCCGTACGTGAATCCCATCCCGAGATTGATCTGCACGTATTCGGCTTTGTTACTTTTATGGATGAACTTATAAAGACTGCCGATCTCGTTGTTACGAAGGCCGGCGCGTCCATGATGATGCAGCTGCTTGTCTGCAGAAAACCGGTTATTGTGTATAAATACATTCATAATCAGGAATTGGGAAATATGCAGTTTATTGTGCGCAGCCACGTCGGCTGGTTTATCCAGAATTCCGGAGCCATTTATGAAAAAATAGCTGCATTTTTCTCTGATCCGGTACTAAAGGACGGAATCGACGAAAATTATAAAAAAATGCAGCTTGATTCAGACCCCGGTATGGCCGCCGGACTACTTTTGCACGTCTGAGAAGTGTGCTTCAATTGTATGCGGAGCAGAGAATCCTTTTATTTCCCGTTTTTCAAATGCTTCGGTAATAAGCTCGTCTATTTCAAGGTTTTCATAAATTTTTTCGGCTTCCGGTACGGATCCGTACAGTACCGGGTGTCTCGGTGAAAAAAGAACGCAGCAGTCTTCATACGGTAGAATGGACGTATCATATGTTCCTATAAAGCGGGCTGTAGAAATAATTTCTTCTTTGTCCAGCCCTACGAGCGGACGCAGCAGCGGATACTGACAAAAATGTTCGGTAACGGTCATATTATCGATTGTCTGACTTGCTACCTGTCCGAGACTTTCCCCCGTTATGATGCACTGTGCAGCTATTTTTTGTGCAAGCATATTTGCCGTTTTCATCATACATATACGCAGCAGCAGCGTTGTCCATGGAACGGGAGCACGCTGCTTTATTCTCATCTGCACAGCAGTAAAGGGAATGATGTTCAGGTGGGTTGTCAGTCCGTAATCGGCTATAAGAGCGGCAAGTTTTTCAACTTTCTTTTGTGCTTCTTCCGAAGTATACGGATAGGAATGAAAATAGATGCATTCAACGTTCATGCCTCGCCGCATCATCCGGTATCCGGCGACGGGAGAATCCAGGCCTCCGGAAAGCAGCAGCAGTCCTTTGCCGCTCACGCCGACCGGAAGGCCTCTGCAGGCAGCTGTACTGTCTGTAAAAACAAAGCAGCGTTCCCGGACTTCGACATTTATCGTGACATCAGGCTTATGCACATCAACACCGAGCGTTCCGTCGTCAAAAAGCGGGCCGGCCGCCTGACGGCATATTTCATAGGAGGTGAGTTCGAATTTTTTATCTTCCCGCCGGGCTTCAATTTTAAAGGTAGCAGCTCCATTTTTTTTTGCTGCTATTCCTTCTTTATAAACGGCTTCTTTTATTGCAGCTATATTCTTTTCGCAGACACGGACTTTTGCCCAGCCGGTGATACCGATCAGGTGCTTCAGTGTATATTCGACGGCGGAAGCACTTGACTCCGGTGTATCGATGTACATACGCCCTGCATGGACCATTATGTTGGAATCGAACGATCGCAGACAGAATTGCGTATTTTTTAAAAGCTGGTTTTCAAATTCTTTCAGATTGGAACCCTTTAATGTAAGTTCACCCAGTTTCGCGAGATATGTTATCATGATGGCATTATATAGCAAAAGAAAACCTTTGACAAACTCTTATGATATGCTATTATACAAACGAATTCTGATCCGGTAGATAAGGTTTATACATGAAGAAAAATTATTCATTAAAGTCACTTGCGACATTATTTGCAAAAGATAAATACGATAAAACGCTTGGAAAAAATTTACCCGTTATGTTCCGGGAAAAAGTAAAGAAGTGTCCCGATACGGATCTTCAGATTTCCAAAAATGAAGTAGGTGAGTATGATCACTTTTCCTACCAGAGGGTCTACCGGCATGTCATTGAAATGGCCTGCGTGTTGAAAGAACTTGGTGTAAAAAAAGGAGATCATGTCGGTCTTATTTCTGATAACAGAAAAGAATGGCTCGTAACGGACCTGGCTGTTCTCTCGCTTGGGGCATGCGATGTTCCGCGCGGCTGCGATTCGATGGGAACGGAGATCCGGTTTATTCTGAACTTTGTCGGATGCGATATCTGTTTTTTTGAGAATCAGAAACAGTTTGAAAAGATTTTCGAGAACATTTCCGAAATTCCACCGCTTAAGTATGCTGTCCTGTATGATTCGCCGGATGAAGAAATGATTTCAAAAGCTGCCGGATATGGTATAACAGTTTTAAAATATATTGAACTGGAAGATAACGGGAGAAAGGCCGACCGGATTTGTCGCGCGGAAATCGAACGGGGAATGGACGATATCGCTTCCGATGATTTGGCAACAATCATTTTTACGTCAGGAACGACGGGAAATCCGAAAGGTGTCATGCTTACCCACGACAATTTTCTGGCACAGTGTGAAGTTTTCAAGTATGCCTTTCGCTATCCGAAACGGGGTGATATATGGCTGAGTATTCTGCCCATCTGGCATGTTTTCGAGCGGGCGTTCTGCTATGGAATCATTGCCCTGGAAAACAGCATGGCATATTCAAAACCATCGGTGTCGTATATGCTTTCGGATATGCAGAGTATTCATCCGCAGTGGATGATTGCAGTTCCGCGACTATGGGAGTCGTGCGAAAAATCTTTTTTCCGCGATATGAAGAAAAAAGGAAAATTGGTATATATGGGATTTACCATCGCTGTTTCCATCGGAACATCCTATCACTGGGCGGTAGACCGCGTATTCGGTCTTCGCTGTCGGTATAAAAACACGTTTCGATTTGCGGAAACACTTGCGACCATAATTCCGTATCTGCTTTTGTGGCCTGTTAACGGCCTGTGCGAATTAACCTATTTCAGAAAACTGCGGGCCATCTTCGGTGGAAAGATGATTGCTGCGGTTTCCGGTGGCGGTTCGCTGCAGCCGGAAGTTGCGGACTTTTATACCGCCATCGGATTTAAAATTTTACAGGGATACGGTATGACGGAAACGGCGCCGATTATTTCTATGTGTGATCCGGCTCACCTGCGGACGGGATGTGTCGGCCGTATATTCCCTTCTATGGAAGCTAAAATTGTTGCAGAAGATAACGGTGTCATTACTTCGTCCGAGCCTTTAAAACCGGGAAAGAAAGGAGTAATCATGGCACGCGGCCGGCAGATAATGAAAGGCTACTATAAACGCCCTGACCTTACCGGACAGATCATAGACAGTGGCGGATGGCTGAACACTGGCGATATCGGGATGCTTACGCAGGATAGTGAAATAAAATTTGTCGGCAGGGCAAAAGATACAATCGTTCTTATGGGCGGAGAAAATATAGAGCCCGCAGTTATTGAGGAAGCTGTCTGCCGGAGTAAATTTGTCGAAAACGCCGTTATTGTAGGACAGGACCAGAAATACATTGCAGCGCTCATTGTCCCGTTACGAGATACGATACTGCAGTATGCTGATGAAGAAAGGATCATGTATGCAAATTATGAAATGCTGCTGGAATCGAATGAGATAAAGAAACTGATTCAGGATGAAATAGACCGGCAGGTAAACGCTTCTGCCGGATTCAGAACATGTGAACGAATTTATAAATTCGCACTGCTGTCAGAAAGCTTTCAGGTAGGGCGGGAACTGAATCCGAAAATGACAATTATACGTCCGAAAGTTATAAAATTCTATACACATGAAATAAAGGCATTGTATAAATAGACTGTCGTGTTTTTCTTCAGCAGAACCGGGAAAATACCGAAAATATAAGGGTGACTACCGTATTTCGAAGATATGTACCGGTTGCTCCGGTCTTGCTGCTATTTCTGTGTTCTCTTTTTAATGTCCATGCACAGGTACCGGGACTGCTTTCCGGCCTGTGGGAGGGAAGTGACCGTTTGGTATGTTTCAACCCTGCCGCGGTTGAGACTTCTTCAGGTAATACGTATCTTACTGTTGTTTTGAAAACTTTTTATGGATGGTACTATGACAGGACTGCGGAACCGGTGTCGTTCGGTACAACGCCGAGGACCATCAATGATACGACGGCAAGAAACGCCGAGCATATACCGGTCAGTTTTGCGCCTGCCGGAAAATTTCAGAAATTATCGGATAGTTCTGACAGCGGTAGCTGGATTTTATCGCTGACCTACCACCGGAATAAAATTTATTATATTCCGGTAGCAGTTATCGGCGGAAACCTGTACCTCAATTTTAAAATAAAGCGACCGGTCTCCCAGCCGCAGGACAATACTAAAAAAGCAGATAATGGCATGCTGCCTGCGGTCTCCGACGGAAATCACCCGCTTACCGGTTACTGGCAGGGTTTTCCACCACGGACTTCTCTGCGGGTAAGTGAATTTACGCAGGGAGATTCCATCGTTTCGTTTTATATAACACCGGATGCTGTTTATCATATACGCTACTGGCGTACAGACATGTCGTACGATGAAGCGACTGCTATTTTTTCGGACGGAGCTTTTACCGGTAGTGTTCCTGCCCGCATCAGTTGCTGCGGCTCTGTATATACCTGTGTTACCGGAAAAAGTTCGACTATACGTAACGTTGAAAAATCTACGCTGCCCGAAACAATGGTTATCGATTCAACAGGAACCCTGGGAGCTTTCGGGATTCCGTATCTTACCCTTGTGGATAAGCAGGGATCGGAATCAGCCTGTATCGGCAGGCTCACAGCAGCAAATAAACGTAGAAAACCGCAACCCCCGCCGCCGTTTCCGCCCTCAAACCTCGACTGGCACTGGGATACAATAAATTATCTTGAGCAGAACAATTCGCTTATTCAGGCTGTCAGGGAACGGAACCGAAAATTTGCAGAAAAGGGTAAATAAAAAAGCATTGCAGATACTGCAATGCTTTTGTCTGTTACTGATTAGTGGTTAGCAATGAAATAAATAAACTATTTCGTTGTTTTTGTGCTGCTTGTTCCCTTATCAACGGGTTTCTTTGCAGCTTTTGTGTTTTTCATCGTGATACCTCCACTTTAATATTTTGTTGTGGTGACTTGTCTCTTCAGATATCCGGAACTTCCAAATCCCTTTAGGAAACAGGCACATCGCATCACTACCAGAGAATATAGCTCTCTTTATTTTAAAAGTCAAGAAATTTTATTTATTTCTTTCACGTTTTGTGTGCTTCAATTGTCTTTTCTGAATTGTGTGGGCAGCATTCCGGTCGCATTTTTGAATAAGGTTGAAAAATACCTAGGGTTTGCGTAACCGACCATAATAGCAATATCTTTAACCGAGGCCGTCCGATTGTTTTTTAAAAGCTGCCGTGCCTTTTTAATTCGGAAATCCGTAATATAATCGAGCAGTTTTATGCCCGTTTTCCGGTGAAATAGAGAGGACAGATAATTCGGGGTAATTGAGAACTGATCGGCAATTTGATTACTGCTCAAATCACTCATATAATTTTCGGCAATAAATTTCTTTATGCGATCGATCAATTCAGGGAAGTCCTGATCGCTGTCCGATCCTGTCGTATTCAAAATATTCAGACAGTCAGTCCATGTCTGAACCGGCATTTCGGAATTTATCTCATAGGTACATTTAAAATAGTCTATCAGGGCCGAAAGTGGAATATTTTCAGGCAGCGCTGCATAGTTATGGGAAAAGAGTTCAACCGCATTTATATAGTGCCATTCGTCATTTTCATCCTGAAGCCGGTGGAGCATACAAAGCTGTTGCAAAAAATCATCGTGCCCGGCAGGCAGCTTATCTGCCGATACTACTGCCTGGTTTTCAAGAATAATCGTCCGGTACAGTTTTTTTTCGATTTCAATACCGTCATGGAAAATCTGCCGCAGCGTATCAGCTGTTTGATAGACTATTTTAAAAAAGATATGCTCTTCTGCAGGTATTGGGATAATAGCTTTTACATAGTCCGAAAAGTTTTGAAGAAGGTTGTCTGTACCGGTGCGGATTATAGTTCTCATAAGACCGGAATCTGTAAAGTAAACGGAAAAAACGGAAGAGTGATTGAATGCTGCGGGAATACACGTATTCAAATTTGAAATAAATTTATGTCTGAATGTCGGGAAATTTTTGCGGTGGTCAGGTTCTGAGGCAAAAACAAAATTACAGACCAGGTAAATTTCTCCTGACGGGAGCTTATCGTCAGAAATGGCTATATCGTCTCCCATATCAGCATAATAATGTGCAAAAGAAAAAACTTTTGTCTGAAAAAGTGACTGTTCAAGTTTTCGTGATGTGCGAAGCTTTTCTTCTGCCCGTTTTACGACTTTTTCAAGTTTTTCGGCATCAACCGGTTTTAAAAGATAGTCGAGAACACCAAGTGCAATACATTTTTTTGCATAAGAAAATTCACCGAACCCGGTCAGAATAACAAACAGTGTAGACGGTGTGAAATTTTGGGCTTTTTCGATGGCACTGATTCCGTCCATCTCCGGCATCTGAATATCGACAAATGCCAGATCAGGCGGATTTTCAGCACAGAGTGTTACCAGTTCGCGTCCGTTCCGTGCCTCGACAACTGCTGCATCATCGAGAATATCGAATAACATACTTTTAAGGGTAAACCGAATATTTTTATCATCGTCAGCCAGTAGAATTGTCATATTTTTTTCCTTCATCTTCATATGGTAGAGAAATACAAACTTTCAGGCCTTCGTCTTTCCGGGATGTAAAAGAAATTTCACTGTCGGAACAGAAAAGCTGCAACCTGTTCCTGATATTGTTTACAGCAACATGTCCGTCGGTACCGCATAATTCTTCAAGTTTCTGCTGCTCACAACCGGCCCCATTATCGGCAACGAGCAGGCGGAGTTTCTTCTGTCCGTTTTCCTCCACAATAGAGGCCTGTACTTCAATTAGTATTGGTCGTGATATCGGCTCCAGACCATACTTTATCGAATTTTCAACCAGTGGCTGGAGAATAAGTTTTGGAATGATAAAGTCAGCAGCTTCTTCCGATATTTCTATCGAATATTCCAGCCGGTCCTCGTATTTTATCTGTTGTAAAGCGAGATATTCACGGGCAAAATCGAGTTCTTCTTTCACCGTCGCCGTATTGCCTCCCTTACACGTATATCTGAATAATTTTGTCAGATTCAGTATGCTGTTCTCCAGTTTTTCGGTTTCTCCCATGCGGTTGAGCGCTATAAACCCGTTCAGCACATTATAAAAAAAATGAGGATTTATCTGGGCCTGCAGTGCGTTGTATTCAGCCTTTTGCCGGGCTATCACGGCAAGGTATTCATTCTTGATTTTCTCGTTTAATGTTACTCCCAGTTCATTAAGTGCGTCTACGCACCGATTTAATTCCGGATTAACGGCTGCGGCGGCATGCGTATCGAAATTGCCAAGTTCGTATTCCATCAGCGTTCGTTCAATCCGCTCGAAATCATGCAACAGACGTCTGATATGCCGACGGTATTCGACAAATCCGGCAACAAGTTCTATTGCAATGATTGCTAGTACGAAGAGGAAGGTAAGGACGGCAGCCGTAATAACGGACTTGTTTGATTCAAGATACTGCAGCGTCCAGCCGGTTCCCGGTAAAAGAGTTGAAAACGATTTATATCCGGCAAAGGGGTTTCGTGAAGTAAAAGCTCTTTGGGCCGCTGCCGGAAGTTCTCGGTTCTGGCATATTACCTGGCCGTCCGCAGTTCTGAGCAAAAGAAAGTCATCACTGGCAATTGAAGCGCTTTGCAGCAGCTTTAAAAAACGGGAAGCGCGGACATCGATAATCATAACGCCGAGCAATTTATCAGTTTCAAGACTTCTGATCGGGACAACTGCCGAGATTACCGGAAAATTTTCAGGATATTTCAGATAACCTGGAATTTTTTCATGAAACATAAAAAAGCTTTTTCTGGTAGTAAGTGCCTGCTCATACCACTTCATGTTTGCATACTGATAGGTTGTATTCATAATTACACCGGCGGAAATTCTGCTTGCAATAAAACACGGCTGCTGTGAATTGGCGGGAAAGAAAGATGCGGCTTCAAATTCTTCCTGTCTGTTGAGTAATAGCCGGTACATCGCTATTTCGTAATTCATTTTTGCCTGCTGGATTCGAAGTGAATCATATTGCAGATCCGGATTATCGAAGTACGTAATAGCATTAGTGACGTCAGGAAGTACATAACTGAATGAAGCTATATTATTCATGGAATAAAGAATTGCCGTTACTTCAGTTACGACCTTCGACGTAAGATAGGAATCAGCTTTTTCCCGCTCTGATTTTAGTGTCCGGTTATAATAGGCCGAAAAAAAAGAGGCAAAAATAAAAGCAGGTAACAGCATGCTGAGAAAGAATGTATGATACAGCCCGCTTCTGAATGTTCTGAATTTCTTTTTGCGTAACAATGGCAACACGGTATCAGTATACAATGAAATTATCGAAAAGTGTAGAAATTGATACATAACTGTAGAATTTTATCACTTTGCAGGAGTAAAATCACGTTTTACTATTACTATAGTAACGTTAATTCATTAGGAGGAAAAAAAATGAAGAAACTTGTAACGGTAATGACGATGTTCACGTTGCTGACCTCGTCTCTCGTCTTTGCTGGAGGCAGTAAGGATGAAAAAAAGGATCAGGGGCCGGTTACCCTTAGTTTTTATACTAATTTAACGGATGTCCTTGCGGATCAACTCCAGAAAATGTGCAATGAATGGGCTGCGGAAACCGGAAATAAGGTAGAATTTTCAGCTCCCGGTTCAAGTTATGAAGAACTCATGAAGACAAAAATGGCGGCTAATGAACTCCCTGATTTGTTTACGACACACGGCTGGTCGGTAAAGCGATATAGTGAATATTTGCTGCCGATAAATGACCAGCCGTGGGCGCCCAAAATAAATCCGCAGATAAAACCCGTTATTACTGATAAAAACGGTAAAATGTATGTACTCCCCATGGATGTCAATATTGCCGGTATTGTTTATAATGTAGATGTATTAAAGAAAGCCGGTGTTGATGTTGACAGCATCAAAACGTGGGATGATTTTGATAAGGCATGTGCAAAAATCAAAGTGTCTGGCGTTACTCCTCTGCACATGGGTGGAAAAGACAGCTGGACTATCGGACAGTTTTTTGACTGGGCAGCACCGTCATATTTTGTTACAAATGAAAAGACGAACGAGCGTACTGATTTAAAAAATGGAAAATTTAATGAGGATTTATGGAAGGATTTGGCTCAGCTGCTGGCTGACTTTGTTGCAAAAGGATATTTTAATCAGGATTGCCTGACTGCAGATTATCTTTCTGATGCGAAGGCAATAGCTGCCGGCGAATCTGCTTTCGGATTTTACGGAAATTATTTCTATAGTGCCGCGTTGCAGTACAATAAGGACGCGAATCTGGGGCTGATGCCAGTTCCTTGTCGTACGGCTGATGATCAGCCTACGCTGATATCCGGTGAATGGACAGCTGTCGGTGTCTGGAAGGATTCTCCACACCGGGATGCAGCTGTTTCATTTCTGAATTTCCTTGCCCGGCCGGAAAATATACAGCGTATAGCTTCAACATCCGGAAGTCCTGCGGGGTTAACCGGCGTTGTATCAGATATGGGAAAATTAAAACCCTATTATGATAAATATGCAACGGTAAAGACTTTTCCGTATTTTGATCGTGAATATCTTCCGTCCGGTATGTGGGACGTAATGTGTGCCACCGGTGCTGATATTCTTGCGGAAAAACCGAATGCCGTAGGGAATGCAGCAAAAGTCATGAAACAGAATTTCGACGACAAATACATGAAATAATACTCCGTAGCGGGTAACTGGGACCGGCTGCCGGGAAGACTGCAGTCGGTCTTTTATCTACAAAACAAGGCGGTGACGATGAAAAAACAGCAGTCATTTAAACAACGTGAGAACATGACAATGTATATGTTTACCATACCGGCAATCATACTTTTTAGTATGTTCGTCATTGTTCCGTTTGTCCGTGGGATTTTCCTGTCGGCCACGAACTGGAACGGATATTCGCAGCATTATAAAATTGTCGGACTAAAAAATTACGGGCGCCTTTTCACCGATCAGAACGTATGGCGTGCCCTGATAAATACTTTAATTTACGGTTGCGGTTCGACACTGCTACAGAATGTATTCGGACTTCTGTTTGCATTATATCTGAATAAGAAGTTTGCCGGCCGTACGTTCGGGCGAACCGTAATCTATTTACCGGTCATGATAGCTCCCCTTATCATGGGTTATGTTATGTATTTCTTTTTTACGCTGGGGGGAGCGATGAACGATATCCGGAGTCTTTTTAATCAGGCTCCGCTCGACTGGCTTGCAGATGGAAAACGTGGCGTTATCATTATGACGCTTATAAATTCGTGGCAGTTTGTCGGTATTTCTATGGTTATTTACCTTGCGGGACTTCAGAGTATCCCGGATATGTACTATGAGGCTGCAGAAATAGATGGTTTTTCCGGATGGAGACTTTTTACAAATATCACCTTTCCACTTCTATCTCCTGCATTAACGTCGTCGATTGTTATAAATCTTATTGGAGGGTTAAAACTTTTCGATGTTATTATGGCACTTACGAAGGGTGGCCCAGGGTATGACTCGCATTCATTGTCGACACTCATAAACCGGACCTATTTCGGCAGCGAAAACGGCGGTTATGCTGCTGCCATCGGACTCTTTGCATTTTTACTTATCGGTCTGATCAGCTATTTTGCTACAGACAAACTTACTAAATATCAGGAGGCTCAATCATGAGTATGGTACGCAAAGAACATCTGTGGTGGCGGTATGTGGTGCTTGCCATTATTGTCGTTGTGTATCTTGCACCTATATACGTTCTTACCGGTATTTCATTTAAACCCCTTGATGATCTTTCTTCGTACTGGCACTTTCCTTCAAGGCCGACCTTACAGAATTTTACTTCTGCTATTGTAACCGGGCATATATTTACGGCACTCAAGAATACGGTAATTATTACGGGCTGTTCAGTACTACTTATCGTTGCGGTCGGCGCCATGACAGCATATCCGCTTGCACGGATGAAATCAAAATATACAAAACTTATCAGCGGATTTGCCCTTGTTATTATGATGGTCCCGCCGTTAAGTATTCTAGTTCCACTTTATGCGACGCTTGTGGGATACGGAGGAATAAATAAGTACTGGGGCATCGTTATTACGCTTCTTACGTTCGAGCTGCCACTGTCAATATTTCTTTACATGAATTTTATTAAAGCTATTCCGAAAGCTCTCGATGAAGCTGCTCATATAGATGGTGCAGGCCCGGTGCGAACATTTTTTCAGGTAATTTTTCCACAGGTAAATTCAGTGACGGCATCTGTCGTCATTCTTTCCGGGATACACTGCTGGAATGACTATCAGTTTTCCCTGTATATTCTGCAGAAAACAATTATGAAACCGGTAACGGTCGCCATTGCAGGATTCTTTTCACAGGAAACTTCGAATTTGAACGCGGCTGCGGCTGCGGCGCTGATCGTCATACTTCCGGTGATTATATTATTCCTTGTATTGCAGCGATATTTTATAAAAGGTATGGTAGACAGTGCAATAAAATAGATTTTTTTTACGTTTATACAGGTTATGTGTATGCCAGCAGCCTGTATAGATGTTGCTGAGTTTTTTTCGACTGGTAACGCTTCCGCGAGGGCCAGCAGTAAACGTCTGTTATCTTTTACTGCTGGCCTTTTGTATTTTTAAGACTTGTCCGGGCTTTGAAAGTACCTCGACTAGTAATTTTTTTTTATTTATGCGATAATAGAATTTAGTAACTTATATAACTCAGAGGATAATTGTGTATAAATCAGTTGACCCGAAAGCGGATTTTCCCCGGCAGGAAGAAGAAGTCTTAAACTTCTGGGAAAAAAATGATATTTTCAAAAAATCTGTTTCACAACGGAACGGAGCTGAAGACTATGTTTTTTATGACGGTCCTCCGTTTGCGACAGGGCTTCCGCATTACGGACACCTGATTGCCGGTACAATAAAAGATATAATTCCGCGGTACCAGACAATGAAAGGTAAACGTGTCGAACGTCGTTTCGGATGGGACTGTCACGGACTCCCGGTAGAAAATCTTATAGAAAAAGAGCTGGGGCTGAATTCTAAAACTGATATAGAAAAATACGGTATCGGCAAATTCAATGAGCGCTGCCGCGCATCCGTATTAAAATATACGCACGAGTGGCAGCACACCGTCAAGCGAATGGGAAGATGGGTTGATTTTGAACATGATTATAAAACTATGGACCCTGATTACATGGAATCCATCTGGTGGGTTCTCAAGGCGTTGTGGGACAAAGGACTCGTATATGAAGGTCACTATATTTTGCCGTATTGCCCGCGCTGTTCCACAGTTCTGTCCAATCATGAACTCGCACAGCCCGGTGTTTATCAGGATGTTCACGACCAGTCTGTTACGGTTCGTTTTCTGATAACAGAGGCGGGACCTGGACTTGACGATTCTTCCGTCGAAAACGGAAAAACCTACCTGCTGGCATGGACGACGACTCCGTGGACTTTGCCGTCCAATCTGGGTCTTACCTGTGGCCCTGATATTGATTATGTAAAGATAAAAGACGGCGACGAATTCTATATTCTTGCTGAATCGAGGCTTACTTCCTATTATCGGGAAGGCGACGCCTATGAGATCATATGGAAGAAAAAAGGAACCGCACTGCTTGATACCAGATATAGACCGCTGTTTGACTATTTTAGCGATCTGAAAAATCCGACGGCGGCGGAACCGGGGAAACCTGCTTCTATAGGTGCTTTCAGAGTTTTCAATGCCGATTTTGTTACAACGGAAGAAGGAACGGGGATTGTCCATACGGCGCCCGGTTTCGGCGAGGACGATAACAAGGTTTTCCGTGGAACAGGTGTCCCGACCGTTTGTCCGATCGATGCCGAATGCAAATTTACCGCTGAAGTTCCTGATT
Organism: Treponema sp.; assembly: GCA_022640795.1. Lineage (GTDB taxonomy): Bacteria > Spirochaetota > Spirochaetia > Treponematales > Treponemataceae > Treponema_D. The sequence goes on along the minus strand of JALCCK010000001.1, from coordinate 66,064 downwards.
ATCAGGGAAGGTTTGTAAAAGACTGCGACAAAGATATTATAAAACGTCTGAAAGACGAGGGTAAACTGGTTAAGCAGCAGCAGATTCTGCATGCGTATCCGCATTGCTGGCGGTGTAATTCTCCACTTATTTATCGGGCTGTGGGCAGCTGGTTTGTCAGAGTCGAAGAAAACCGTGACAAACTTGTCAAGGCAAATGAACAGATAAAATGGCAGCCGGCGCATATAAAGGAAGGCCGGTTCGGTAACTGGCTCGCCGGTGCCCGGGACTGGGCGATCAGCCGTAACCGGTACTGGGGAAATCCGCTGCCGATCTGGAAATGTCCCGACTGCGGCGAAACAATCTGTGTCGGCAGCCGCAAGGAATTGCAGAAACTTTCGGGCGTGTATCCGGAGGATTTGCATAAACACTTTGTCGACAACATAACGATTCCCTGTAAAAAATGCGGCGGAACAATGCATCGTATTCCGGAAGTTCTCGACTGCTGGTTCGAATCGGGCTCTATGCCGTATGCACAGCAGCATTATCCGTTTGAAAACAAAGAATTCTTTGAGACTCATTATCCCGCTGATTTTATCTGCGAGGGACTTGATCAGACGCGCGGCTGGTTTTACACGTTAACAGTACTTGCCGCATTGCTGTATGACCGGCCGGCATTCAAAAACGTCATCGTAAACGGACTCGTTCTTGCCGAAGACGGCAAAAAAATGTCGAAAAGTCTTCGGAACTATACGGACCCGAATGAAGAACTTTCGCTGTTTGGTGCGGATGCCATACGAATGTACATGGTCCATTCTCCTGCTGTAAAGGCTGAAGATCTGAAATTTAGTGATGACGGTGTCAAAGACGTCCTGAAAAGTGTCATAATCCCGTTATGGAATGCATACAGCTTTTTCGTTACCTATGCGAATATAGACGGGATTACCGCGACCGGACATGAATTTGATACCGTTCTGCCCGAAAATCCCCTTGACCGGTGGCTGCTTTCCATCACTCAGAATCTGATAAAAGAGGTTACAGCGGCTTTTGATGACTATGATCTTTCTTCTGCTGTTGACCCAATTGTGAAATTCATTGATGAACTGAATAACTGGTACATCAGACGTTCCAGACGGCGGTTCTGGAAAAGTGAAAACGATACGGACAAAAAACAGGCTTATGGAGCGCTGTACAGTGCATTAAAAACACTCGCCCTCGTTGCTGCTCCGGTGATTCCATTTATCACAGAAGAAATCTATCAGAATCTGCGGCTTGAATCAAATCCTGAATCCGTTCATCTGGCGGATTATCCGGTTTATAATGAAAAATGGTCAGATACTGATCTTGAATTCAAGATGTCGACAGTGCAAAAGGCTGTTTCAATGGGACGTTCTCTGAGAAATCAGTTTAATCTTAAGAACAGACAACCATTGGCGGCTGCAGCACTTGTGACGAGAAATCCGGAAGAAAAACGCGTTCTTGCTGAAATGGAAGATTCTATCCGCGAGGAATTGAATGTTAAAAAGGTCGTATTCCATGAACGCGAAGATGAACTGGTTGAATATAAGGCAAAGGCTAATTTCCGGGTGCTTGGGAAGGAACTTGGACCGCTTATGAAACATGCCGCTGCTGAAATTGCAGGACTTGATCAGGATTCCATTCAGACGATACTTGATGGAGCAACGCTGACAATTGAAATCGGTGGCAAATCGGTTGAACTGAATAATGAAAAGATACTGGTAGACCGCATTGAGAAGGAGCATCTTAAAGTCGTTAACGAAGGGACACTTACCGTTGGACTCGATACGGAAATTACCGATGAACTTAAAAAAGAGGGATATGCCAGAGATCTTATCCGCGGTATACAAAATCTCCGGAAGAGTTCCGGTTTTGAAGTTACCGACAGAATAACGCTTGCTGTGAGCGGGGATGCTGCTTTGAAGGCGGCTTTTGAAATGTTTGCTGACTTCATTTCCGGTGAGACGCTTGCTGTACAGTCGGTTTGGAAGAATGTCCTTGCTGACGGCACGGAAATAGAAGCCGATGATGAGGTTTGGCGTGCACAGATCGAAAAAGCATAAACCTATACGATTTACTATACTTTCAGGAATCTTCTGCTGTTGTGCGGCTTTTGCGCTTTTCAGTTGTAAAAGTGTTCCCCGAGGTTTAGTTTCCGATCCGTTTGCAGTACTTGAACCAGATTCTTCATTGTTTATACGAATTCCGGCTGTAACCGGATACCAGAAACTTATTCAGGATATGATTGTGGCTGAAAATCCGTCGCTGGAACCGGAAAACGTACAAAAAATAGCTGGTCATGTAACGCTGTTGTATGCAGGAATTGGTGATGCTGAATCTTCAAACAGAATACAAACCGTGATTGCAGGCTCCGTTCCTGCTTTTGCTCCGGCTGTTCTCTCATCAAAGAAAGAATGGCGGAAAGTTTCCCTGCATTTTGAGACCGGGCATACCGGCCGGTATGAATACTATACCGGCAGCAACAGTCCGTATGAGATTGCATTTGCCGACAGGGAGATAGTTCTTCTTGCTGATGATGTACGGCCGCTGCTTGAACGTTACGACCGTATTGTGTCCGGATTGCAAAATCCTTCCGTAAAAAACAGTCTGCTCACAGACAATATTATTTTGTGGATGACCGCAGATGTTCCCCAGATACGATTTTGTATTCTTCGCCCGCAGGCCTTTCTTGCAGAGCTCCTTGGAATGGATATGCGTTTTGCCCTGAAAGATGTGAAGGGGGAATTGGTTCCGTCCGGAGAAAATGATCTGTTTGATTTGAAGTTATATTTAACCTTTCAGAACAGAACTGTCGTTACGGCAGCGGCGGCACTGTTGAAACTTTCCGGACTGCGGAATGTTTCTATTACCGAAAGTCCTGATACTGCGGAAATGCGACTGGGAAATATACAGATAACAGAACAGCAGCTCATGAAACTGCTGCCTGAAAATTAAAATAATGGAGAAAAATATGTCGAGTGACAAGGTAATCCTGAAGGCTGAAGATCTGGATGGGTATTTAACCGAAAAAGACCAGAAAGATCTTGCAAAAATTGAAGCAATGTATACAGAGACTGAAGAATATTTTGATCCTATTGACAGTGACAAAATAATCCGCCAGTACGACCGCATGGGTAAGGAAATGCAGCGTATCTGTAAGGAACATCCGGCTGTTCAGGTATATTCTTTTGTTACAGAGAAAGGTGCTCATCCTGAAGCTTCCCGTGTTATTGCTAAACTGCGGGATATTAGAACTGATCATCCTGAATTCATTTACTACAGTCAGCGTGCATATGAGATGCTGTTCAGAATGGCATATACAGAACAACCGAGCGTAAACAAGAATCATATGATTGTGAAAACACCGGTAACCACTCCTGTCCAGAATTATGCAGTTCATAAGATTCCCGATATAGATAAGAAAATAGAAAATTCCGTCATGTGCGTTATGCTCCGGGGTGCATTGCTTCCGAGTATGATTATGTCAAAAGAAATTCAGGAGTATTCCTCTCATGGATATGTTACACCGTTTGCACTTTTCAAGATAAACAGAGACGATACAAAGCATGAGGCAAACATGGAATACATTCTTAATCTGAAAAATTCTTTTTTTAATCTTGAACAGCTTGACGGAAAAGATCTTATTTTTGCAGATCCGATGAATGCAACCGGCGGTTCCTTAGTAACCGTTGTAAAATATTTACAGAGTCAGGGTGTTCATCCGAAATCGGTAAAATTTTTTAATGTAATTTCAGCATTGAAAGGCAGTATCCGGGTAACGAGAGCACTTGAAAATTGTACCTGCTACACATTATGGCTTGATCCCGCTTTAAACAAAGCTGCGTATATTCTGCCCGGATTGGGAGATGCAGGAGACCGTTTGAACGGAATTGACAGTCATGAAAGTCCACGGAATATTATTCGTCTTATAGCAGATTACGGCAGTAATATTGCCGGTCTTTATCGTTCTCAGCTTTCAGAAATAGAGCAGACTGTTCTGGGCTAAACAGCGTGCAAAGAAAATCGCGTTTTCTTTTCATTTATTTTGTGACACTCGTGGCTCTTCCTGCAGTACTTGTTTCGTGTGCTTCGGACAGCGAATCTGGATTTTCTGTCCCTGGGGCGAGGAATGCTATCTATTCTACTATCTATACGGAATATTTTACTATTGCAGAAGAATATATGAATCTGGGAAATTATGCAAAAGCAATAACATATTATAAACTTGCAATGCAGAGCAAAACGCTGAATACCCCTGCTTATTACGGATTGGGGCGGGCTTATGCTATGAACAAGAATTTTTCCGAGGCAGAATCTGTTTATGAAAATCTTCTTAAAAAAGATCCTGTCAATAGAGATTTACGTCTTTCATTTGCCTATGTTGTTGCCATGAAAGGTGACACACAAAAGGCCCTTTCCTTATATGAAAAACTGCTGACAGACTACCCTCATGATGCCGAAATTCAAAAGAACTACATAGTACTTTTATATGCTGCTAATGATTATGAAGAGGTATCCCGTCAGATACAGAAATTTGAAACGGAATTCGGATCTGATGATAAAATTACGGCAATAAAGGAAAGGCTTTCTTCCGGCAGTGCTGCTGAAGAACCTGATAAACAGAATCAGGCTGTTGTTTCTTCTTCTAAACAACAGCTGCCCGACGGCGAATAAATACTATTCAGATTTTCCGGCAATAAATTTGCGGTATTTTTCCGGATCGACTCGGAAGGCAACAATAGGATTTTCTGTATCCGCATGCTTTTCTGCCTGTGCTGCTTCAAGAAGTAGCCGTTCACCAGAAATAAGTCTGAGTGACCGGGATGCGATTCCTATTTTTACTGAAAGATTTGATTCTTTTCTGGCAATCAATGTATTCATTTCATTATAAATAGTTTCAGCTATCGTATAGGCCGTATCGAGATCTGCCTGCTGCAAAAGCGCGGCAAAACTGTCTCCTTTATATTCAAAAATAAGATCTCTGAACTGAAACTGTCTCAAAAGAATAGTGATCAAATCTTTCGAAATATCAGCATGATAGTCAAGTCCCGGAATATGAAATACGAAGACTGACAGATCCTGTTCGGAAGCTGCTGAACGTATGAGCTCACTTTCAAGCCGTGTCGTCAGCAGATTTTCCATCCCTAAACCGGTTACGGGTGAAAATAGTTCTGCATCATCATGTTCAGTCGTTTTCTGTTCTTCTTCAGAAACCTGCTGACTGTTACCTGTTTTCTGCATTTCGTCTGTTGTTTTTCCGGATTCAGTTTCCGCATTGTCTGTCTGTAAATCTGTAATCTCGGGAAAATTGAAATCTATACTGTCATCAGGATCGCTGCCGTCGCTGTCGAAATTAAGGTCTTCCGGTTCTGCCGTAACCGGTACTTCCGGTTTGAAATTAGAGTCTTCCGGTCCGTCTGGAACATTGTCGATTTTTTCGGTACCAGCTGTGTCAGGCGACAGATCCGGTGCTGCCTGATTTTCAGATTCGGAATTATGCGAGGCTACATACAGGTGAATAAGCAGCAGCCCGGCGATAACGGTCCCGCAGAGTATAAGCAGAAATGCTACCCGGGCTCTTAAAAAGATTGAAGCTGGTTTCAGAATATAGAGATCAGCAGAAAGCATCAATGGTGGATTACTACCGGTAAGTTTTTCCGACCGGGTCATTATAAACGGTGTTTTCTTATTTTCTCCGGGCGCAGTGCGGGCATTTTTCGGCCATGAATAAACAAGCGTCTTTCCGCGGAATAATCTGACGGACAGTAAGTCGGAGGAATACTCAGCAATGCTGTGTTCAAACGCCGTGGTAAACGATGGGGACTCCGGTTGATATTCTTTTGCCTGTTCTTTTATCTGGGCAGAAAAATTTTTGAAAACATATTCCGAATAAGCAGGACCGTTTCTATAATCTGAAATCAGTCCAGTTATGAAAGAAACGATTGAAATCAAAAACAGCGCCGAAACCAATAGTGCTGCAACATTTGTTGTCTTTTTATTCATGATAAATAAGTATAACCTACTATATAGGAGTATGCAAGATTCAGATAATCGGAAAGTGGTCGTGTTTTACCACGTTTCCGGTCTTTATCCTGAAGATAGGCCAGGTACGGTAGTACGGTGGAAACAACAGGGCTATATGCGGTCCGTTGTTTAACAAAGGTAAGCTGCTGAATATCCGCGAGCAGCGATTTTAGGAAAAAAGGAAAACTGAACAGTTTGGAATCTTCTTCAGCAGGTTTCTCATTTTTTTTGTTTTTGCAGAAGACGGCTGTATAGATTGATTCTTTTTTTGTAAAACAGAGACAGACTGATTTTGCCCATTTTTCGAGACCGTCCCGATATGAATCAAGTACGTCTGTCGAGTACCATCCTTCTCTGTTTTTTTGCAGCGGCGTTCTGAACATGAGCGCATCATACATACCTTCTGCAGTTTCTAAACGGGTAGCGCAAGAATGATATAAATAATCAAGGTAGGTACCTCTCATGTAGGGTTTGTCATGCGAATAGGCAAAATCAGCTCCGAATAGTTCCAGCCTTGTAAAACCGGCGCGACGTGCAAAATCACAGGCACAAATCGTCACTGTTCCGGTTCCTGCCGTTAGTTCTGAAAAAAAGGAACTGCTGTCTGTACAGGATTTTCCTGCGGCGTAAGTGCACAACGGATGTCCTGTCCGGATGAATAGAACGCGGCCTCCTTTTTTCAGTATTGTACGGATACTTGATGGATTGGCACACAGATCTGCGATAAAAAGTGTTGAACGGAGTGGAATACCATGAAAATGATTTGCGGAAATAGCCTGACCGTCTATTGAAACAACCGCATCAGGTAGTATTCCTGCTGTTACCAGCATTCTTGCCGCCGTATCTGTTGCAATGACAAAGTAGTTTTTGCGATTTGTCAGCACTTTTTTTTGTGTTGCGTCAAAGGATGGTCCTGCTGCTATAACGGCAACGGTTTTTTCAGTAGGAAGCGGAGGAATCCGATGCAGCACGTTTTTATAAACCGATGCAGCATACAGGTTGAGCATAATATTACGCTGCCAGAGTAATCCGAAGTGTACTTGTACGGAATAATCCATTGATAGTTCCGTACAAGTTTTCCGGATGATTTTTTTTATGTGCTGCAGTCCGGGAGCGTTGTGCTGCTCCCAGCTTCGTTGAATCAGCAACTGAAGATTGCCGTAAAGTTGCGGAATATAGAATTGTTTTAGAAAGTCAGGCAGATTATCTATTGTCGTAAATACTAGTGCAGATTTTTCTGCAAGCTGTTGTACACAGGGAATCGTCATAGCAAGCGCAAGGTCCCGCTCCGTATTTTCAACAGCGAGAATAAAAATATCAGAAAATTTTTCACGTACCGCCTGTATATGGTATCCGCCCCCGACTCCGGCTATTACAAAAAAATGGCTGTCCTCATTAACGGTACGCACAAATGATACCGCTTCATGCTCCGGATTATACAACGAATGCATAGCTTTCCCATCTGAAAATAATGGAACAGGGCTGCCGTTTTTTGCTTTTACAACTGATGCATACAGATCAGACACAAACTAAATCCTCCAGTTTTTTTATCAGTTCTGCGTTTTTTTTATCCAATCGTTCTTTGTATATATTTTTCTGTTCAGTTGTTCCGCTTCTCAGATAACTGATAAAATCAGTTGGAAAAGCATTTTCCAACCACACATTTCCGGTCTTTAAAGAATCAAGTGTTGTTTTAATTTTATTACACCTGTTACGGTCATCATACTCTTTTATATCAGAAATAAGTATTTCAGGTGGGATGCATTTCGGATTGCTGTGTTCCAGAAAAAAGTTCCAGTCCACATCTTTTATGGTGCCGAGTTTTGTAGTAAACGGAAAATTATCAGAAAGACGGAACAGTCGTGAAGTCATCGCCGTCCCGCGAGAAGAAAACCACGAACGATAGATTGCCAGCGATGGCGAAAGGAATTCTGATGCAGCGGATCTTGTTTCTTTTGTTTTTAAGCGGTTATCAGCGGAACAATTTTCCATTTCAAGCCGGTTCGGCTGTGTATGCTGATAGCCTTTTCCGGGACTAAGATCAAGACCACAACAGAAAACAGGTCCGGAGGTCAGTGAAAGAGCCAGTTCAACAGCGGTTCCACTGACGGTCCCGTTCCGTCGGGCAGAATGTGCAGTAATACCGAAAGAGGAAAAGAAGCTCTTTTCGATTTCACTTCCATATGAAAGCGGAACAATCGCCACGTCGGACAGCAGCTGCGGGCTGCATGCAGCCTCAGGGCTCAGCGCTAACGGCAACAGTGTTGTATACTTCCGCAGCGTTTCAAGATGTTTTTTTGCCCAGAATCCTCCATCCGTTGAAATACAGAGATCAGGTATGATTTGATGATAAAATAATACGTCAAGCGAAGATGATACTGCAATGAGAAAAAACGAGGTGCGGAATTTTTTGATAAACGGTACTGCATCTGCGAGACTTGGTCCTGAAGCTGTTATAAGAATAGGGGAGGTCCCTGTTTTAATTACAGCGGTCTTTCGAATATTCTTAAAGAAAACACAGAGATTTTTAAGCCAACGTGCCGTAAAATACGTCCTCGTTTCAAGAACGGTCCGGCTCTTTATAACTGCTTTCTTTATTTCTGTCCAGGCTTGAGAAAAAAAAACCGGGAAAGCTTTTTCTGAGGAATCCCATGATATAAAAAAAGTAGTCATAATTCCGTTTTCACCCAGCATATCAAACAATTGTTCTGAAAGATCTTCGCACGAACAACAATAAAAGATATGGTCCCATCCGTCATTATACGCATCAAAATCATGTGACAGGCGGATAACAGACAATTGAGAAAAAGGAAATTTTCCGCGGAGAAATTTAAAACAATAGGAGAGTGCCGGTTCGACAATACAGACAGATGAAGGGATGAAACTGCAGGAGGACAGATTTACAAACCGTTCCGCCTCCCGTAACGGATTATATGTTGAATGAAGAAATATCCCGTTACAGGAACAGATCGGCATACCGTTTTTTGCTTTTGAGAATACCAGAGACAAGTGTCAGTCCTTTAGAAGAAAGGTTTTTACCCCGCTAATCGTTTTGCTTGTTCCTTCTGAATGAAGAACAATAGAAAAGGCTTCTTTTTCTCCCAGCAGTCGTTTTAGCGATGTTGCTATATGGATTTTCATAAGCTCGGCATCAGGTTGCTGCGTGGAAAAAAGTATGATTTTTATTTTCCGGTCTTTTCCCGGATATACTGCATTCGGAAATGAAAATGAAGAAGCAATGGTGTCATATATTTCCCGATATAATGTCGCCGTAAGTCGTCGCTGAAGGGCTTCTGCCGGAAACTGTTTATCATTAAAAATAGTTTCAATGATCGGTCGGATACGTAGTTCAAGAAAGTACGCCGGAGAAATATTAAAACCGTTTGTTTCTCTGAATAACGCAGCTCCGGAAAAATCTGTATCATCAGCAAAATGCGTGAGTACTCTTCCTTCAGTCCTGATAAAATTATCAGCCGGCGGTAGTTCTGTTTTCAAATCGAACGCATACAACACCAGATATGGAGAATCAGGTGCATCGGTTAAACGCAGAAACGAGACAACGGTCAACTGCTGTCTCGTTTTTTCAGAAAATAACTGATATACCTTTGTCAAAGAATTTTCAGCATATGAAAAAGATACCCAGACGCCAAACTGTCGTACCGTACCGGCAAGATAATCTGGAGAACAGATCATCAGCGGGTATGTCTCCGCATCGATACCATATGCCTGATAAAGTACATAGTTTTTTTGCAGTGGTCTGAGCAGTCCTGCGTGTTTAAAACCTCTTGTTTTTGCCCACTGTACAAAATTCTCTGGTTCCGGAGAAAAACGTTCTGCTTTTTCAAGGAGCCCGGAATTCTTTGCTGCTTCCGGGCGTTTGTCCGTTTCTGGGGCATATTTCCCATTGATCTGCTGCAAGAGCCCCATATCATGCTAGTCCTAGTTCTGAAAATAATCTTTTGTATGTGGTAAACTGCTCTGATTTTGCAAATTCTGCTATTTTATCTTCCGGTAAATTTTCAAGCAGCTGATCCATATATGACAGCACTGATTTTATATCGCGTTTTAAATCAGTGGGGATTTCATCTGTTTCTTCTGCCTGCTCTTCCGGTTCATCATTTTCTATTTCCTGCACGGTTTCAGCAGTATCGTTGACAGCGTTTTCATCTTCGTGCAGATAGTTTATTTTTTCTTCGGTAAGAGAATCACTCATGGACGGATCTTCTTTCAATTCTTCTGCAAAAAAATCTTCAGGAGCAGTATTCTCTTCGGTTTCAGCAAGTGCAGGCGGCAAATGTGACAGATCATCAATATCGCCTGAATCCATCAAGTCAGAGCTGGACGAATCTACGAGTATATCATCAACTTTCGGTACTGATATTTCATCAGGAATTTCCTCATCCGAACTGTTCTCTGTAATATCATTCAATCCAAAATCCATGTTGTCGAGTTCCGGTTCTTCAAGTGATTCTGTATCAAAATCGACGCTGAGATCCGCAGGCGGCTGTATATCGTCTTCTATCTGTTCTGGTATTTCAACTGTTTCATCTATATCACCGAACATATTATCAGTATCAAGTTCTGACGGTTTATCACGCTGTTGCTCCGGTTCTTTTTCTTCTGGCGGCACTTCAGGTTCTTCGTCAAGTTCCGGTTCCTCAAAAACGGGAGCTTCCTCTTGAATAGTGGCCTCTGACAGTTCCGGTTCTTCTTCAGAAGACGCTTCTTCCTGTCCGATATTCTCTGCATCTGACAGTTCTGGTATTGTATTCTGTTCTACTGTCGCCTCTGTGACAACCGGGACTTCAGGTTCTTCGTCAAATTCCGGTTCCTCAAAAACGGGAGCTTCCTCTTGAATAGTGGCCTCTGACAGTTCCGGTTCTTCTTCAGAAGACGCTTCTTCCAGTTCTTTACCATCCTCAGCATCGAAATCAGCTGCCGTTTTTAAATCCGCCGGAGCAGCGTTCTCCTCTTCATTGGTAAAATCAGCATTATTCAGAATATTGTCGATTTCATCTCCTGAAAGTGCTATCGTATCATCTTCTTCTGTATCCGAAAAAAATCCTGTCGGTTCCTTTTCGGGCTGAGGCTCTGGTGAAGAATTCCGATCTTTTAGTTCTGCCAGATCCTGTTTGAGTCCCTGTATATCATTTTTCAGCGAGGATAACTCGCTGACTATCTGGTTCAGGAGAACGGTGCTTTTCGCAGTTATCGATTCATCTGCAGCAACTTCTGCCGAGGGCTCGTCAGAAGTTAAGAAAGCTGACTCTTCGTCAAAAGTATCCGGAATGTCTGAACCGTCTGCTTCTGCAGACTTTGCAGCCTCCGTATCACCATCGTCATCTGCTGATACGGTCATCTGATAATCAATCTGTTCTTTCCCCTGTTCGGGTCCGACAGGTTTGTGCTCGGAAAGTTCTTCCTCGGCATCGATGTCTTCCACAAAGTCCGAAAGGTCAACATCTTCCGTATTGTTTTCAAATGCAGACGTTTCAGTGTCTTTTTCGAGAGGTTCAGATTCTTTTTCCCCGCTGTCGGATTCGTTCAGTGAATCGAACATTGTCGCAAGTTCGTCATCCGTATCCGACGCAGACTCTTCTGCTTCAGCTCCTGTATCGGATACAGAATCGTCAAGTCCGAATTCTGAGAGCGCAACAGATTCCATATCTTGGTCAGTAACTTTTTCTGCAGTGTTTTCTTCAGGAAGAATAAATTTTGGAGCCGCTTCTGCGGTATCGTCAGTTGCTGCCGCCGGCTGTACGGTTTCATCTGCTTCTGTATTGGAAAAATCGAGATCAATGTCAAGCGGTGTCTCTTCCGGTAGAGCTTCGTCAACGACCGGAACAGCTTCTTTCTGATCAGCCGTTATGAATTCTTCGAGATCGATATCTTCCGAGTCGTCAGCGGGTTCAGGCGTCTCCTCCGCAGCAGAGCTTCCTTCACTTTCATCTGATTCGTCAGATTCATCTGAAAATCCGTCCGGAAGAAAATCATCGATTGAAATATCGGAAAAATCTGCACTCCCCGGTACAGGCTCCTCCTGAGAAGCCTGTACGGCAGTTTCCGGTTCTGAGGTTTCTGTTTCTTCAGAAACATTATCAATATCCGGCTCAACTGTTCCGATTTCAGGAACAGACTCGTTCTCAGTTTCCACTATTTCTGGTACTGTATCTTCTTCAGGTTCGACAGCTTCCATTTCCGAAACTGTATTTGTTTCCGGTTCCGTAATTTCGTCGAAAGAAATATCATCAAATGACGGTATATCAAAAGTGTCTTCCTGAGGTTCAGCATCATCTGATTTTATCTGCTGGTCGTTGTCGTCGATATCAAAATCAAGCGAGGAAAAATCAGGCAGGTCTGTCGCTATGTCAAAATCGTCATCGGAATTGAGAGCAGTTTTATTATCAGCTTCTTTGTCCCGCGGCGGTTTTTTTACCCACACACCGTAGCGGTCCAATTCCTCTGGTTTATTGGTAGAATCCGTCATATATTCCCTCTTGTGTTTATTATAGTATATAGAACTCATTTTTCTATCGGCAGTAATCAGGTAAAACATCACAAAATTATGTAAAATAACAAAGCACTTCGAAAGGCTGCAGAAATTATCGCCGTTAGAATCTTGTAAATAGTATATCACAAATATTTATTTCAGAAAACAGTTATTTCAGCCGATACACTACATACAATGACTCATTATAGAATGCTGGCAGCTGCGTGCCTGGGGACTATCGTATATGTTACTGTTTCACTGCTCGGCGGGCAGAATGGTATTCTGGCTGAAAATCAGCTGCGTGAACAGAAACGGCAGATAAGTGCACGAACGGCACAAATTGGAAAAATTACGGACGAATTGTCCCTTGAGTATACGGCACTGAAAAATGATAAAGATCTTATAGCTGCATATGCAAGAAAGCTTGACTATATCGGAGAGAATGAAAAGCTGGTTAAAATCCGGGGACTTGAACCCTATCGGAATAACAGATATGATGCGGGATCCGTACTGTATATGAAGTCACAGCATTTTATTCCGGAATGGTTCTGCAAAGCTTTGGGAGTCATATTCGGCGGGCTTGCCTATTTGCTTTTTTTCCTGATTGATTACAGTCACGGTTTGATTGGAAAAAAAGAAAAACAATATCAGAAAATAACGGGAATAAAAGTTTATGATATACCACAAATCTGACAATAATTCGGTTGAAAAAGTCGCGAATCTGCTTCGTGCAGGAAAAATAGTTATAATTCCGACAGATACTGTTTATGGATTTTCCGGTATTGCAGAACCGGACAAAAAAAACAGATTTCATACGGATGAACTTATCCGCCGTATAAAAGGGAGATCTGAAACAAAACCGTTTATACGGCTTATTGCTACACCTGATGATATCAGGAACTACACGAGCGATGTAATCCCTGAGACTCTGCTGAACAAGTGGCCGGGTGCATTGACGATTATCGTTCATGATCAGTATGGAGCGACAACGGCGTTCCGTTGTCCGGGAGATGCGTGGATTCGTTCAGTGATAGCAGCTTGTGGCTATCCCATTTATTCAACAAGCGTTAATAGAAGCGGGTCTTCGATTCTTGAAACCGTTGCTGACATAAGAAATGAATTTGAAGAAGAAGTCAGCATGTTTGTTGCCGACGGTGATAAAACGGGTGCAAAACCTTCTACTATTGTTAAACTGGATAAAGGTAACATCTGCGTACTTCGACAGGGCAGCGTGATCGTTTGATTTTGAATTATAATTTCTGCCAGGTTACAGGAACAGTTCCTTCAGTCACACCAGTTTTTGTATCAGGTGCACTGACAAGCGTTTTTTTCTGACCAGAAAGTGTTACTGCGTCGACAAGCGTAAACAGCCATTCTATAGGAGCAGCATTTTTGGCATTTTCAAGTGCCGTTTTTCTTGGAAGTTCAGGAAAAAACGATGCATTCGAGTTTCCCGCCTGTTTGATGTGAACAATTCCGTCATCGGCTATTCTTACCGTAATATTCATTGATGCTCCATTTTTATAAATAACGAAACCTCTCCCGCCCCGAAGAATTATAATTTTATCTATGTTTTTTTCACCCAGCCAGGTTCCTGCTATGGATTGCGTCGAAACTGTTTGTTGCGCTTGCGGAGAAGCAGCTTGTTCATCATCGTTTGCAGCGTTTTTTTTAGCAGCAGTACCGGCTCTGATTTTAGCGACAAGATTATCCAAAGACTGTTTTGCCTCAGTCAGTATTTTATAATATGAAGAATATTCTTTGCTGATTACCAGATCTTTTGTTTTGTCCACAGTACGTACATACTGTGTGCATAGCCAGCTTCCGTCTTTTTTATCCGTTTCTCTGATTTCAGCAAAAAAAAGAATATGTCCTGATGAAGGTTGTTCAGGCAGTGTTTTATTTCTAAAATCGGAAACTGTTATATCATCTATTACTTTCAGTTGAGAAAAATAGAGGTTCTGGGTCATTTCAATGATACCGGCATCTGCCGTATCAGACTTTATCCCGTAGAAATCTATTGTCAGCTGTTCTTCCGGATGCGCTGAAAAAAGCAAGAGAAGTATATAAAGGGAAAATAAAATATACCGCTTTACCTGCATTACATAACCCCTGATGCATCCTTAGGACTGAAGTCCCCGTCTGAATTCACGCTGCATATCTCTGTTTACATCCCGTTCCCGTATTCCGGCGCGTTTGTCGAACTGTTTTTTTCCTCTGCAGAGTCCGAGGGTAAGTTTTACTTTTCCGTCTTTGAGATAGAAATCCAACGGAATAAGTGTTACCCCTTTCTGGTCTATTTTTCGCTGTAAACGCTTGATTTCCGCTTTATGTGCCAGCAGTTTTTTCGGACGATCCGGGTCGTGCGTAAAAACTGACGAATAGGAATATTCCGTTATATGAACTCCTTTGAGCCAGAGTTCTCCATTAGTGATTTCTGCAAAAGCATCCGGAAAAGAGAAATTACCCGATTTTACGGATTTGACTTCAGTTCCGAGCAGAGCTATCCCACATTCTATTGATTCGTCAACAAAGTAGTTAAAACGAGCTTTCTTGTTGGCTGCTATAATTTTTCTGCCTTCAGACATGCTGTAAAGTATACGATATACAACCGTTACTTTCAAGCATGAATTTTCTGTTGTAAATCATCCGGCTTTATGCTATGCTGAAAATAATGAAAAAGGGAATCTACGAAGTTTCATATCAGATGAAACGTGAACTTCATCATAAAATAGCAATCGCTGTTGGCATTATCTTTTTGTTTTCGTTTGGGATGACGCTGATTCAAGCTTTTCTGGTCTTTCCGGTGCGACAGCGTTCCGTTTCAATGGTTCCCGAAATAAACAAGGGCGACTGCGTTATTGTTTCGCCGCTTGTCACAACTCCTGCACGCGGAAGCGTTATTATCCTTGCTCCTCTTTATTCAGCGGCAGAGGGAAAATTCCGTATGTTGCTGGATAAATTTATTGGTTTTTTTACTTTTCAGCAATATGTTCCGCACGCCCATTCTTCGCTCGTAACTGAAACTGAACAGCTTCGGCGTGTTATAGGGCTTCCAGGAGATACTATTTATATGAAGGATTTTGTACTCTATATAAAACCGGCTGATGAGTCACATTTTCTCACGGAATTCGAACTGATAGATCATCCGTACAATGTTGCTATTGAAACGACTCCTGCAATGTGGGAAAAAGACTTCGGTGTCTGCGCTGATTTTTCGCCAATTGTACTGGGAGGGGACGACTATTTCGTTCTCGCTGATAACCGGTACAGATCTGTAGATTCCCGTCTGTGGGGTGTCGTAAAAAAATCCCGTATAAAGGGAAAAGTACTTTTGTCGTATTTTCCCTTTAAGGATTTTAAAATTTTTAAATAATAAATAATATAGTATGGAATCCAATTTGAAATCATGTTCTCTGTATATTCATATACCGTTCTGCAGATCAAAATGTGATTATTGTGATTTTTTTAGTATTCCTGTCGGAAATACTTCTGTACCAGATACGTATCTGTCTGCCGTAAAGAAAGAAATCAGCTGGTATGTGGAACGGTATTCTGTTCAGAACTGGAATACCGTGTATATAGGAGGGGGAACACCAAGCCTTATTTTGCCGGAGCAGCTGTATGATCTGGTTTCGTATATACGGAATACAACGCCAGAAAATTTTATCCAGGAAATAACGGTTGAGATGAATCCCGAAAATGTGAACGAATCGCTGTTGAATGCCGCGGCTGAAAGTGGTGTAAGCAGAATCTCTGTCGGAATACAGAGTACTGATGACCATGTTTTACAAGCTGTTCACAGAACAGGTTCCGTAACGGCGGCAAAAACAGCCCTTTCGCTTATAAAATCAAAGTGGAACGGGCAGCTTTCCGTTGACTTAATAGCAGGCCTGCCTGAATCGGATACGAATGAATATGTACAGGGAATAAAGAAAATAGCGGCCTGTGATCCTGACCATATTTCTCTCTATGCACTGACAGTTGAACCGAAAACGCCGCTCGGCGCAAGAACGGATTTTAGTTCGGATACCATACAGACCGACAAACAGTGGATTCTTGGTCGTGATTTGCTCGAGAAACTCGGATACAAACAGTATGAAGTCTCGAATTTCGCAAAAAAAGGATTTGAAAGCAGGCATAATTTAGCCTATTGGCTCCAAGATGATTATATCGGGTGCGGCGCGGGTGCGGTCGGAACGGTTTATGACTTTGAAAACACCGGATTACGATGGTCCGACACTCACAATATAGCGGCATACACACTGTTCTGGAATAATCAGCGTACCGGAACACATTCAGACGAAGAATCAATTCCAGGTTTTATCAGAAAAACGGAACTGCTCGATAAAAAGACAATGGAATTCGAATATTTTATGATGGGATTACGATTGCTCCGTGGCATTGATGCTGAAAATTTTTATAACCGGTATAAGTATTCTATGACGGATATACCTGTTTTTAGGGAAAAAGGACTTTTTTCTGTATGGATGAAAAAAGGGCTTGCACATCGATTCAAGAAAAATAATCATACTTTTTATGCACTTACCCGGAAAGGGCTGCTGTTCTTGAATATTTTTCTGGAAAATATTGACATAGAAAAATAAAACCGTTCGTCAGGAGAGGAGGTAACCTATACGAACGGGATGTCGAAAAGACCTGGCAGGAGGCGCATCCTGCAAAAAAATCAGAATTTGCCATTCGACTTTTTAAAGTATAACACATAATTCCAGAATGTAAAGAATAGCTTGAACCGATTGTAAAAGTCTGTTAACTTTTGCAATCGGATTTACAGAAAGAATACACATTCAAAACTCGTCTGACTGTTGAATACACCCCGTCCTAATTTTGTTTTATAATTTCGGTTTTATCCAGCGGAATAGTAATGGTAAAGAGGCTTCCGTGTCCTTGTTTTGATTCAAGTGCTATTGCCCAGCCGTGAGTATCGACTATATTTTTTACGACAGACAGCCCGATACCCATTCCTTCTTCCCGCCGAGAATTTGACCCGCGGTAGAAGAGATCAAAGATATGTTTCTGATCTTTTTCCGCAATACCGCAGCCTGTGTCGCCGATTTCGATTTTAAGGGCAGTATCTGTAGCAGCAGCCGAGATGGAAATTCTATCTGCTTCTTTTGTATAGCGGAGCGCATTACTGAATAAGTTTTCCAATGCCCGTTGAAAAAGCATCTTGTCGATAGGTATGAGGAGATCCGGCGATACAGCTATGGATGTCGTAACGATCCTTTTAAATATTTCGCCGGTTATTTTTGATGCTTTTGCAAATTCCTGCAGTATCGGTTCTATCGGTTGCGGAATGAGTTTTTTCCGCCACTCGTAATTATTAAGTTTTACAAAATTTATCAGTGTATCGATCATGTTTTCGAGCTGACCTGTCTTGGTATTGATGATTTCAAGTGCCTTATGGATTTCTGTCGGGTCATCGAGAACGGCATCAGAGAGCGCCTCAGTGTATCCTTTTATAACGGCCACCGGAGTTCTGAGATCGTGACTTATTCCCATAATAAACCGGGTTCTCCGTTCTTCATCCTCACGCAAGGAATTTCTCATTTTATCAAGATTTTCCGTTAAAGAGGTGATTTCATTACTCTGCTTACCCTTTTGGGTAAGCAGTTTCAGATTGAGTTCACCGTTTGCAATTCGTGCCGTATTTTTCTCAAGCAGTGTAATGGAACGGGAAATAGTCTTAGAAAGGTTTACGATAACAGTAATACAGAGGACTTCAAATATGAGGATAAGAATAAGCCCTCCCAATGCATTTTTATTTTCGGGAGGAAGTTTCCGTTTGTCTCTATAAACGCGGCTCAAGAAAAGAAGCTGCATCGTTTTATCGTGCAAAGGCGGCGATACTACCTGATAAAAATATTTTCCGCTCGTTTCTTTTATAAACTTGAAAAGTGCCTTATCGTCGATTATCTGAAGTGCTTTCAACTCAGGAATAGTAGAGATAAGAATCTGTGAATGGTCTGCAATGATTGCTGACTGGACGTCAGGAGGGATATGCCGTAATTCTTTGAGTACAATATCCCAGTCAGAATTGGTAAGGCTGATAGCAGACATCTTCCTGATCTGCTGATATCCCCGCAGAAGTACCCGTTCTGAAGAAGTCAGGTAGTGGTAAAAAGGATAGGCTATTATACTAAGAACAGGAACACAGATAACAATAATGATGAGAAGATAGAATTGTCGCTTTATGGTCAATTCTTTTTATCCTCTTTGCGTATCGTAAACAGATACCCCTGGCCGAATACCGTCTGGATATATTCAGGATTGGCAGGTTTTTTTTCTATTTTTTTCCGTAATCGCTGCACATAGACAGCAACCGCCGTCACATCACCGTACTGAGCTTTCCAGACCTCGTTATATATTGTATCGGGAGAAAGTGTCTCGCCCGGATTTTTTGCAAAAAACTCAAGTACTTCGTATTCTTTTGTTGACAAAGGTATCTTAACCGCACCTTTTTTCAAAACGCAACTGTTGAGGAGCAGCGTATAAGGTCCGAACGAAATTGTTTTTTCAACAGCAGCTTCTGTTACGGCTTTTCTCCGTAAATTTGATTCAACTCTGGCAACAAGAACGCGCGGAGAAAATGGTTTCGTTACAAATTCGTCCGCTCCGTATCCGAGGCCCGTTATGATATCTTCGTCAGCATCCCGTGCTGAAACAATAATCACCGGAATTGTCTTGTTATATGTTTCTCTGAATTCTTTTAAAAAATCAAATCCGCTCATACCCGGAAGATTTAAATCCAATAGTATAAGATCCGGTACTCGTTTTTTTAGTTTTTCAAGAGCTTCTTCTGCTGTGCTGGCAGTAACAACTGACATCTCGGCTTTTGAAAGATAGAGCGCAATCAGCTCTGCCATTTCCGGGACATCTTCTAGTATAAGAATATATGGTTCCATCCTCTTATCCTCAAATCAGGTTACACAAACATTTTGAAAAACGCAACCTGTTTTTTTTCTATAACACAATTTTATCTGTAGTATACAACTATACAGCGAAAAATAAAATTATACGTAAACCGTTCTGCAGTTTTTACCGATATTGTGATAAAGACTTTGTCCGGACAGACAAAGTCTTTCCCGGGAGAATAATTTATGATTGAAGTTATGCGACTTGATGGGAAGAAATACTGGATAAACCCGCATATGATAGAAAGTATGGAAACCAATCCTGATTTAACGTTACTGATGCTTTCAGGCAGAAAAATAGTACTGAAAAATGATCCGCAGGATGTTATTGACAAAATAATAGCTTACCGTAAAAAAATAGGAATTAATTCTCAAGAGGTATAATATGGATATAGCAACAATAATTGGTGTAATCGGAGGCGGCGCCTGTATAATTTTAGCGACGCTTACTTCCGGTGGCTCACTTATGGGAATTATTGATATTCCGTCTATGTTTATGACAATCGGCGGATCGTATTTTACTCTTTTTATTGTGGCGCCGCTCAGTAAATGCATCGGTCTTTTCAAAGTACTGGGAAAACTTTTAAAAATACCCGATTTTGGAGAAAAACAGATAGTACAGAATATGGTGACCTTGTCTGAAAAAGCGAGGCGTGAAGGTATCCTCGCTCTTGAGGATGGACTGGATGATCTTGAGGACCCGTTTATGAAAAACGGTCTGCGACTGGTTGTCGACGGTACGGACGGAGCTGTCATACGGACAATAATGGAAAATGAGATGAATCAGGTCGAAGCCCGTCATATGGAATGGATAAATGTTGTAACACAGTGGGCCGGATTTGCCCCTGGTTTCGGAATGATGGGAACCGTTCTTGGTCTTATCGGTATGTTGAATAATCTTGAAGATAAGTCATCTCTGGGACCTAATATGGCTGTCGCTCTTATCACAACATTATATGGTGCAATGATGGCAAACTGGCTTTTGGCACCGGCAGCACAGAAACTTTTGTGGCAGAATTCGCTTGAAATGCGTACGAAAGAAATGATTATAGAAGGGGTTCTTGCTATTCAGGCAGGAGAAAATCCAAGAATTATGGCTCAGAAGCTTCTTACGTATCTTGATCCTGATACACGGAAGGCGATTGAACCCGAAGTAATAAAAGATTAGAGGTTCATATGGCGAAAAAGGAAAAGAAGGAACCAAGCAAACCGTCAACAGCGTGGCAGGGAACATACGGTGACATGATTACACTGATGCTGTGTTTTTTCGTCATGCTCTATAATCCTTCGGATGTAGATGTGACCCAGCTGGCAGCTATACAGTCATCACTTCAATTAAATGAATCGAAACAGGCCACCGGGGGTATTTCTCTTTCTGCCGGTCGTATGGCTAATCTCGGAAATACGATAAACAGTCTTCCATCGGCACAAAAGGGAACTGCCCTGGGACTCGCAAAAAAGAAAGCGGTCAGTCTGTTCGCTCCTGATTTGAAAACTAACAGGATTACTATAACAAGCGATGAAAGAGGTCTCGTTATAACACTTGCAGCAGATACCTTTTTTAAGGAAGGTAGTGCTGATCTTGATATAGATTCGACCAGAGACACGCTGCTGCGGCTCTCACAGTTTTTTACGTCTGATGAACTGAAAAACCGACGGTTCAGAATAGAGGGACATACAGATAATACACCGGTCGGCAGTAATTCAAAATTTCCGAGTAACTGGGAACTCTCGGCTGCCCGTGCTGCGAACGTGCTGCATTATCTGGCTGACTTCGGTGTTGATGAAAATAAATTTTCAATAGCAGGGTACGCTGATACAGAACCGCAGTTTAGTAATGATACCCCGGAAGGACGTGCCTATAACCGTCGGGTTGACATAATTATTCTGGACGAAGGTCATTTTTAATGATAGTATATAGTAATAGCTCTATCTAAAAAAGAGGAGAACGGAAATGGCAGATGATAATGAAAATACCGAGATCAATCTTGACGAGTCAACTGAAACAGTCTCTGCATCCGCGAAAAAAGGCGGATTGGGAACTCTTTTTCCCAATCTGTTAAAATGGCTGATTATTGTCATTTGTGCTATAATTCTGATTGTTACGGTTGTTGTCATTACGATGAAAATTATGGGTGGAAATACTTCAAGCCATCCTGATATAACTATCAGTGAAGAATATGAAGGGAAACGGGAAATTCTCGACTGGTATCAGTCGCTTGGTTCCATTCGTACAACAACGGCAGATCCCAATCCTGCAAGTGTCGTGGTTGAAGTTGTTCTTGGTTATAAAAAAGACGATAAAGCTACTTCTGCCGAAATTACTGCAAGAACAATAGAAATAAAAGATTTCCTCCGCAGATATTTTTCGGAAAAAACTGCCGAGGAATTACGACCGCAGAATGAAGATAAACTGCGTATTGAAATACGTAACGCAATCAATGACGATATACTTAGTACCTCGAAAATCAAGGAAGTCAGATTCCTTACAAAAGAAGTAGTGGAACAATAGAGATCGTATTGAAGGGCAGGGTGAGTAATACATGAATGAAGTTCTTTCACAGGACGAAATAGACCAGCTTCTTGCAGCCATAAGCTCCGGAGAATCGGAAGTCGATGACTTCAAACCGGTGAGCGATACTCGTAAAATAAAAATCTACGATTTTAAACGTCCTGATAAATTCTCGAAAGAGCAGATACGTACTGTTTCAATCATGCATGAAACGTTCGCCCGTCTTACCACTACAAGTCTTTCGGCTCAATTGCGAAGTCTTGTTCATGTTCATGTTGCTTCGGTAGATCAGCTGACATATGAGGAATTTATACGTTCCATACCGACACCGACAACGCTTGCCGTTATAAATATGGACCCGCTGAAAGGTAATGCTGTTCTTGAAATCGACCCGACGATTACTTTTGCGATTATAGACAGGCTCTTTGGTGGAAAAGGTGCAACGACCGGTAATAAGAACCGGGATCTTACCGATATTGAACAGTCGGTCATGGAAGGCATAATTGTTCGCATTCTTGCAAATATGCGTGAAGCGTGGACTCAGGTAATAGATCTTCGGCCGCGGCTTGGACAGATTGAAACAAACCCCCAGTTTGCCCAGATTGTGCCGCCGTCGGAAATGGTTGTTCTTGTTACGCTTGAAACGAAGGTTGTGGAAGAAGAAGGCATGATGAATTTCTGTATTCCGTATCTGACAATCGAACCTATTATATCGAAGTTGTCTTCACAATTCTGGTTTTCATCGGTACGGCGGAGTTCCACAACGCAATATCTTGGTACTTTAAAAGAAAAACTCTCTTCAGTCGATATGGATGTTGTCGCAGAAATAGGTTCTATCAATCTGCCTATCCGCGACGTTCTGTCTCTTCAAGTGGGCGATGTCGTCCGTCTTTCCAATATACGGGCAGGTGACCCTTTAACGTTAAGCGTCGGCAGCAAGAAAAAATTTTATTGTCAGCCTGGCGTTGTCGGTAAAAAAATGGCGGTACAGATTACCGGCAAAATTGAAGAAACTGAAGAAGAAGAATTCGAAGAACTTTCTGTAGAAGGAGATGACTCTAATGAGTGATGGTGCTATATCACAGGATGAAATTGATGCATTGCTGTCTGGTGTTTCTGTAGACGGTCTTAATTCCTCCGGACAGGTTTCAGCCGATACTTCTGCGGCTATAGATACAGCGGTGCTCTCTAAATTTGCAGAAGGTTTGAAAGAACCGCTGGCTGAGAATTTGAAAAAAATGACGGGAGCAGAATTCAGTGCAGGTATTCCAGTCGTCGAAACACTGAATAGAGATCAGCTGCTGGCAAAACTTCCCGAAATGGTTGTAGCCGTTATGGCAGATTTTTCTGCAGGACTTGCCGGTGATCATCTGTATCTTATGTCGAAAGAGTTTGCGCAAAAAATTGCCGGCCTCATGAATAAAGAAGAAAATACAGAGCTTGACGATATGGCGTTGTCTGTTATCTCCGAAGTGGTTTCAACTCATACGAATGATGAAATAACGGCACTTGATAAAACGGGTAAGCTGCCAGGCCTCGCCTGTACACCCCCCGAATGTGTTAACGTTCCGAAGGCCATGGTGCGGTTTCCGCAGAATAATTTTGCACTGTTCAGCTATCCTGTAACGCTTGACGGGAATGCTTATACACTATGGGAAGCGGTTTCCGGCGGAGCGGCAGAAGGCATGACAAAAGCTTTAGGCGGAGGAGAGCCGGAACATGAAGGAACGCTTTCTTCTGCAGATATGGCAGCTATGGGAAATATGACCGGCGGTGCCCAGCAGATGCCGCCGCAGGGAATCCCGCAGCAGAGACAGGCAATGAACATGCAGGGAATGCCGCTTATGAATGGTATGCAGCCGCAGGGAATGACCATGCAGCAGAATATGAATATACCGAATGTTCAGGCTCTTCAGTATCCTCAGCTTCAGGGGGGACCGTCCGGTGCCGAACAAGGCAATATCAGTCTGATCATGGACGTATACATGGAGATGACGGTAGAGCTTGGCCGTACGAAAAAACAGATAAAAGATATCCTCGGAATGGGAGAAGGAACCATTATTGAACTTGACAAACTCGCCGGTGAGCCTGTCGATATACTGGTAAATCACAAGCCGATAGCAAAGGGTGAAGTCGTTGTTATTGACGAAAATTTTGGTGTCCGTGTTACAGAAATATTATCTCCGTTGGAGAGGGTTGACGATCTTCATTAGAGTTTGAATGGGTGGGGGAAAATTTTTGCAATTCTCAAAAAAAAACGGTGTGGCGGTTATTGTTTTTCTGATCTGCATGACCGGTTTATTGTCTGCACAGGATCAGAAGCCGGGTGGAACTGAAACTTCTGCGTCACCGCAGACCGCTGATACTTCCGCCACGCATACTTCCGATGCGGCGGCCGGTTCCGTTGACGAGTCGACAATTGTTATAAATCCGGCAGCTCCAGAACAGAGTTCCGTTACCGAAAAAGAGCCTTCGACACTGGGGCTTTTTGTACGTATGATTATTGTCCTTATTATCGTTCTTGCCTGTATTTATTTTGTCGTACTCCTGATGAAAAGAGGCCTGAAACCCGGTCGGGAAAATGATCCTTTTTTACGTAAAGTTGCTTCACTGACCCTGGCTCCGGGAAAAACGATACAGATAATAACGCTTATAGATCATGCCTATATAGTAGGCGTTACAGATAACGCAGTGAATCTCGTCGGTGAAGTAGCCGACAAAGAACTCATAGAAGCGATGAACCTTTATGCCGATAAAAATGCCAATTCCGTAAGGCCTCGAAGCTTTGGCGAGGTTTTGGAGCTGTTTACTGCAGCAGGTTCTCGTGGAAAAAAAACAGGAGTTTTTTCGGAATCAGCCGAAAAAATCTCGGATTTACTTAAAACCCAGCGCAAACGGTTTAACGACGGTGACAATTTATGAGTAAGTATTCAACTGCGGTACCGTGGAAAAAATATACGCGGCGTGTATTCATATTTGTCTTTATCGGTTTTTTATGTTCAGTTCCCGTAGTATCGCAGCAGTCTGCTAATACCTTCCCGCAGGGATCAACCCCGGGAACGACCGAGATGAACGGTACGGTAAACCGGTTAAATATTCCCAATATAGATCTCCGGATAACGCAACCTGATTCCGGTAATGAAGTAGCTTTTTCGGTCCAGCTGCTGCTGCTTCTTACGGTTCTGACGCTTGCACCGAGTATTCTTATACTGGTAACCTGTTTCCTCAGATTTTCGATTGTTCTTAATTTTATAAAAAGTGCATTATCTCTTCAGCAGGTACCTCCGACGACTGTTTTGAACGGAATCGCTCTGTTCATGACTATCTTTGTGATGTGGCCTGTTTTTACTACTATTTATACCAATTCCTTAAAACCATTATCCAACGGGCAGATATCGATTCAGCAGGCTTACACTCAGGCGGAAGCTCCCCTGCGGGTATTTATGTATTCGCAGATGTCAAACGATACCAGCAATATTTCTCTCTTTATGTCGATGGCTAAATTACAACGGCCAAGAACACTTGCTGATGTTCCGACCTATGTTCTTGTTCCGGCTTATATTCTGCATGAACTTACGGTTGCTTTTAAAATAGGTGTTTTACTCTATATTCCTTTTATCGTAATAGATATGGTTGTCGCCAGTATTCTTATGTCGATGGGAATGATGATGCTGCCGCCGGTTCAAATTTCCATGCCGTTTAAACTTATGCTGTTTGTTCTTGTAGACGGATGGGGACTGTTGACCCAGGGGCTTTTTAATTCTGTAATCCGATAATGGATAAAGGAGCGTTTGAACAATGACTATAGATCAAATTGTTCTGCTTATGAGAGGCGGAATATTGCAGGTTCTGAAGCTTACCGCTCCGGTACTGGGTTCTGCATTGATTGTAGGTCTGCTGGTAGCAATTTTTCAGGCAACGACCTCGATTCAGGAGCAGACACTGACATTCCTTCCTAAACTGGTAATAATGCTTTTGATTCTTGCGCTGCTGGGAGGATGGATGTTTACCTCTCTCAGCGGTTATACAATTCAAATTTTCCGTCTTATCCCTCAATTTGCGTCTTAAAAACGGATTGCTGAAAGATGATGCTGAATACGATCGTACAGAACGCTCCGGTTTTTCTTCTGATTCTGGCCCGGTGTTTTGCGATGATAATGACGCTGCCGCTGCTTTCAATGCGCTCTGTTCCTAAAATGGCAAAACTTGCACTGGCTTTTTATGTATCGTATATTGTTTTCCCGCAGGTAAATTTTTCAGTATATCTGCCGTATATTATGACTGATAACAGTTTCAGTTTGATTTATCTGCTTCTTGTTATAGGAGAGGCTATGATTGGCGTTATAATAGGTTTTTATGTATCTATTATATTTGCCGCTTTTAGCACTGCAGGCCAGTTTTTTGCATTTCAGATGGGATTCAGCGCGTCCGAAGTTTATGATTCGATGGCACAGGTCGAAAATCCTCTTATGGGTCAGTATCTGACCTTTATTGCAATGCTCATATTTATCCAGAATCACTGGTTTCAGACTTTATTTCTGAAGGCACTTCTTGCAAGTTATAAATCGCTTACTGCTTTTTCAATAGCTGTCGGACGGGAAAAAGTTATAAAATTTCTGTTGTCCGGTCTTACCGACCTCTTTTCTGATGCGCTGATAATCGCATTGCCGCTCATAGGTACGCTTTGTCTCATAACCGTTTGTACCGGAATTTTATCTAAGGCCGCTCCGCAAATGAATTTGCTGTCGGAAGGATTCCCGATAATGATGCTTACGGCTTTTTTTATTCTCACGGCACTTATGCCGGAACTTTGTGATTTCTTTATGAGAGCCTTCAATACGGGATTCGGAAAATTGGAACATTTTATGGCTGATTTGAGCGGAGGAGGAATTTGAGTTACCGGAATATGGATCTCCAGTGGTTTGCTGCTGAAGATGAGGGAAGAACGGAAGAACCTTCAGAGTTAAAACTCCAAAAGGCCCGCCGTGAAGGACGTGTCGCAAAAAGCCAGGAACTCAGCAGCGCTGTTGTTTTTCTGCTGACGGTTGCAGCGCTTTTGATAATGGGACCCCGGCTTTTACGGCAAAGCATCGTTATTGTTCGTTTCTATTATATGCGTATAGCACATGCAGATGTAACCGACCCTGTACTTGCTGCTGCTTTTTTTAATTTTTTTATCAAAGCGGTACTTCCTGTCGCTCTGGTCGGCGCTTTTGGGGCTATAGTCGGAAACATTATTCAGACACGGGGGTTTCTGTTCAGTACGAAACCCATTCAACCGCAATTTACTAAAATACTGCCACATTTTGGTGAATATTTTAAACGGACACTGTTTTCTTTTCAGGGGTTATTCAATGTCGCAAAATCTCTGTTGAAGGTTATTCTAGTCGCTGTTATTGCCTACCTTTTAATAAAAGGAGACATGCCGGAACTTCTTCTGATGCTGCAGACACACAACATATACGGCTGTATCGGAAGAATAGCTGCAATGGGTATAAAAATGCTTGTTATGACCGCTGTTTTGTTTTTTATAATAGCGGTTCCGGATTATTTTGTTCAGCGACGTGAATTTATGGAATCGATGAAAATGACAAAGCAGGAAACAAAAGAAGAATATAAAGAAATGGAGGGGGATCCTGAAGTAAAGAGCCATCTCCAGCAGGCACAGCGTGCACTGCTGGAGCGTAATATGCCGAAAGCTGTCGCTGAGTCTGACGTCGTTATTACAAACCCTACTCATTTTGCTGTTGCGCTGAAATATGATGCAGCGGTGACGCAGCAGGCACCACAGGTAATGGCAAAGGGTGCCGATGAAGTTGCATTCAGAATTAAAGCTATAGCACGTGAAAACGACGTCCCGATAGTAGAAAACAGACCTTTGGCGCGTGGACTCTATACATCTACAAACGTTGGTGATATAATTCCCCCTGAATATATTAGAGCTATTGTAACTGTATATACACAAATCGATTACGCTTTAAAAAAGTAACAGCTTGCTGGGTGGGGACTAATGGCAAACGGTAACGGGAAAATACTAAATATTATAGAACAAAACAGTATTGCGGTAGGGGCAATAGTGGTCGTTCTTATGCTGATTATTCCGCTGCCGGCATTTCTTCTCGATTTTTTTATGGCCCTGAATCTCACGATTTCCATTATCATTCTTTTAATAGTATTATATACACCCAATCCTGCAAGTTTTATTTCTTTTCCCCGGGTTATTCTGCTGGTAACGCTATTCGGTCTTGGTATAAACGTTTCATCAACACGGCTCATTCTGACGGAAGGAAAAAATTTTGCCGGGAATATGATTAAGGCCTTTTCGACATTTGTTGTCGGGGGCAATTCCGGCACGAGGGGACTGGTTGTTGGAATGGTTATTTTCATCATACTTATCATCATTCAGACAGTTGTTATTACAAAAGGCGCAACGCGGGTCTCCGAAGTTGCTGCCAGATTTTCTCTTGATTCGATGAATAACAAAATGTTCGCAGTTGATGCAGAACTTAATTCCGGGTCAATTACTGAAGAGCAGGCGCGGGAAAAAAAGCATCAGATCCAGTCAGAGAGTGATTTTTATTCTCATATGGATGGTGCGTCAAAATTTGTCTCGGGAAATGTTAAAGCTGGCATCGTCATTACGGTTACGAATCTTGTTGCCGGTATGATTATCGGTATGGTTATCGGCGTCGGTACTCCGGCTCAGCGAATAGGATTCTCTGATGCCGTCAACATTTACTCCCGGCTTACGATCGGTGATGGTCTTCTGAGCCAGATTCCAGCCCTGTTGTTGTCATTCTCGACGGGCTTGATTGTTACCGGAAGTTCCGATGAGGGAGTTCTTTCTGAGCAGCTGCGGCATGATTTTTCAGTTTCGGGACAGGTCTACTGTATTGCGGGTGCGGCTATTGTTCTTCTCGGTCTTATGCCGGGAATGCCGCACGTCATTATGATTCTGCTCGGTTCACTTTTTGTCTTTTATGGATACAGAATGATAAATTCTCAGAAAAAAGCGGTTTTACAGGAAGCTGCCGAAGCACAGGCAAAGAAGAATGCAGCGCAGACAGGTGGCAGTCCGAAAGATGTCAGTCCGGTCGTACCGCTTGATCCGCTTTCGCTTGAGCTCGGTTATGCCCTTTGCCCGCTTGTTGATAAGGAAAAAGGCGCGGAATTACTGGAACGCGTAACAAGAATACGAAGAGAAGCAGCCCTGGATCTTGGGCTCGTCGTGCCCCGTATCAGGATAATCGATAATATGATGCTGGACCCTAATGAATACAGTTTCAAAATTCGTGGAATTGAGGCAGGCCGCAGTAAAATCAGACTGGGATACTATATGTGCATGGATACGGGTGGTGTAACGACTCCATTAAAAGGAGAAGCCACAAAAGATCCGGCTTTCGGTATGCCTGCTATCTGGGTACCGGAAGATAAACGGGAAGAAGCAGAACGGGCCGGTTATGCAGTTGTAGATCCGCCGACAGTTATTGCAACTCATCTGACAGAAATCATTCGTACCCATGCTGCAGAAATTCTTGGCCGGCAGGAAGTTTCTGCCATTCTTGAAAAGATAAAGGAAAACAATCCTGTCGTGGTGGATGAAGTTCTTACTACCTGTAAATTTACATATGGTGAAATAGAAAAAGTTCTTCAAAACCTGCTTTGTGAGCAGGTGTCGATCCGGAATATGGTTATGATTCTTGAAACGTTGGCAAATTTCGGACCTGTTACTCATAATACGTGGATACTTTCGGAAAAAGTACGGGAAGCTCTGGGATTACAGATATGTATGCAGTATGCTGATACTGATCACCGGCTGCGGGTATTAAATCTTTCTCAGAACCTTGCGGAAAAGATTCTTAACCATAAAGTAGAACCCGCTGACGGTTCCCGTCCGTTTGTTGCCTTTGATCCGGTTGACGGGCGGAAATGGGTAAAAACGGTAAGTGATGCTTTTGTCGCCTGTCAGGAAAAAAATTACCAGCCGATTGTACTATGTCCGGCAGAAGTAAGGATGTTGGTAAAATTTTCAACGGAACGTGAGATACCCGGTTTAGTAGTTATTTCTGTTAATGAAGTAATGGCTGCCGGCAACAGTATAAGCATTGAAGTAATAGGTGAAATAAATGAAGATGCGGAGTAAGAAGAATGCTTAATGAAGACAAAGGCGCGCCGGTACTTAAAATACAATGTGCAACGTATGATGAGTGTAAGCAGAAGCTCTTTGAAAAATACGGAAATGACTACAGCATTATAGACCGGAAACAGATAATAAAGGGCGGTTTTTTAGGATTTGGTCAGAAAACGATGGTTGAAGTGACTTATAATATAAAACAGCGTCTTGATATTCCCCGTTCTGTTTCTTCTGTGGAAGCATACAGGCAGTCTGGTACTGCGACCTGGCAGAAAAACAGGGAAGAGCTGCTTAAGGCGGCCGGTTCCGCATCGCTGTCAGCAGTGCAGGTTGCGGCACTGGATAAAAAAGTTGATGAATTGAAAAACGCTTTGACGCAGAAACTTGATACGATCACTGCAGTCGGAACGGAAAAACATCCGTCCATTCAGAAAATTGAAAACCTGCTGGAAGAAAATGAATTTACCTTTAAGTATATTACAGCAATATCGGACAGACTCCGCAAAAATTTTTCTCTGGAACAACTTGATGATTTTAATCTGATTCAGACAGCTGTCGTTGACTGGATCGGCAAATCCGTTTTTGTGACTCCCCATAAGGCTTACAGACCGCCGCACGTGATTGTGGTCGTGGGGCCGACTGGCGTCGGGAAAACAACCACAATAGCGAAGATCGCTGCCAATCTCATAATGGACGCAAAAAAAACAGGGAAGCCGCGTCCGGAGATGCGGATAATTACAATAGACAGAACACGTGTCGGTGCTGTTGAACAACTTGCCCGCTACGGAGAACTGATGAGTATACCGGTTGATAAGGCCGAATCCGCAGAAGATGTCAGGACTATCTATGAAGATTGCAAAAAAGTAACTGATGCGGTACTTATAGATACCAGCGGATACAGTCCGAATGATTCAACTCATATAGGTCAGATGCGCGCTATGCTCGATGTTGACGGGCTTAACCCCGATGTGTATCTTGCTATATCAGCATCAACAAAGGCAACTGATTTGAATTTTATAATACAGAATTATGAACCGTTTGCCTTCGGATCAATAATAGTAACTAAATGTGATGAAACAAAAAAATTCGGTAATATATTGAGTGTGCTTGAAGAAAAACATAAAAGTATTTCATATATAACCGACGGACAGCGGGTCCCTCATAATATTATGAAGGCAGATGTTGTGTATTTTCTGACACGGCTTTCGGGGTTTCAGATAGACCGTGTCCATATAGATGATGAATTTGGAGCAGACTGATTATGGAAGAACAGGCAGAAGAACTGCGGGAATTGATGAAAGACGACAAACTTTCCGCTTCGACAAAAACGACGACGGATGTTGTAAAAAATCATGCAACCCGCATTATTGCGATAACAAGCGGTAAAGGCGGTGTCGGCAAAACGAATGTTGCTGTAAATATGGCGATTGCCTATGCCCAGCTGGGAAAAAATGTAATTCTTATTGACGGTGATCTGGGGATGGCAAATGTTAATGTTCTTCTGAATATCGTACCAAAGTACAACCTCTTACAGGTTATAAATCATCAGAAAACAATGCAGGAAATTATATCCGATACGGAATTTGGTATTAAATTTATTGCAGGCGCTAACGGATTTGCAAAGATTGCAAATTTAAGTCTGGAAGAACTCGATTACTTTGCAAAACAGTTCAGCTCACTGGCGAATGCCGATATTATCATAATCGATACAGGTGCCGGTATTTCTAATAATGTTATGCAGTTTGTTCGTGCCGCTGATGAAGTATATATTGTGACAACGCCCGAGCCGACTGCTATAACTGATGCTTACGGAATCATAAAAATCATAACGACTGAAATAATGGATCGGGAAATTATGATAAAACTGCTGGTTAACCGGGTTCATTCTGCAGATGAGGGAAAACGAATCTCTGAAAGAATTATAAATATAGTCGGACAGTTCTTGAATTATAAAGTTGATTATATCGGATTTGTTTACGATGACCCTGTCGTACAGGCATCTGTCATCAGACAGAAACCCTTTATTGTCATAAATCCGACTTCTAAACCGTCATTGTGCATAAAACATATGGTTGGCCGGATAGAAAAAACAGAAATAAAGGACCGGAACGGCGTCGCTAATTTTCTGAAAAAGTTCCTCGGCAGGAGTAAATAAGTTACACTGTTTTCAAAATAAACTTGCTTGACCTATTATCCTTTTTGCCGTAATGTATATAATAAGGAGGATTGTAATGAATAAACAAAAGGCTGTTACTGTGTCAGCTGTATGCGGATTCGTACTGTCCTTTTTATCGGGTCTTTTATCCCGCATCAGTATGGGAACGATCCTTGTCCGGGCTTTTATCTTTGCCGGTGTATTTGCGGTCGTGTCTCTGCTGGTTTTATATCTTTATGATCATTTTCTTTTTGCCGGAGATGAAAATGATTCTCTGTCTCAAACTACCGGAAAGGAGACTTCGACACCAAAAACGGGAACTATCGTTGATATTACCGTAGGTGATACGGAAATTCCGCAAGAGGAAGATGGTCCGCAGTTTTTTGTTGGGAACAACAGATCTATGTTAACCCCCGACGATACGAAGACGGTGTCCCGAAAGCCTGACAGGGAATCTGGCACTGCGGGCAGAAATGATCCTCTCAAAAATCATGCTGCTCTTGAAAATGCACCGCCGGGTATAGAAGCGGAACCGCTGAAGAGCCTTGCAGATGACGAAGCCATCGATGTTACGACGGGATTCGTTCCTGTTCAGCTTGGCGAACAGGTTACGGCTGAATCGGCTGAAACGATGGTTACAGAAGATAAATCTTCAGGTTCTGCTACGGATAAATCCGAATTCTCTGAAACAGAAGAGGAATTGGATGAATTGCCTGATATAGGAGATATTATTGCTGATAACGACGAGCCGGTATCTGAGGGTGTAATTAACGATAGTGAATTTGCATCGGAGAAGAAAGCTGGTTCCGCTCCGACTGAAACTACTGATCAGACTGATAGTAATAAAGATTCTGCGGTTATGGCTCAGGCTATACGAACCATGCTGGCAGAAGATAAAAAGTAAAGGTGTAAAGGAATGTCAACGGTGCTTGCAGAGCAAAAAACAGAAGATGAACTTTGGGCAGAATATAAGAAAACCAGGTCTCCGGTGATCCGTGATAAATTTATCAGACAGTATATGCCGCTGGTAAAATATGTAGCTGGTAAGGTTTCCACGGGAATGCCGAGCAGCGTTGAATATGATGATCTGGTTGGCTTCGGACAGTTCGGACTTTTGGACGCCATCGAAAAATATGATCCCGATAAAAACGTGAAATTTAAAACGTATGCGGTGACAAGGATTCGTGGCGCTATCTTTGACGAACTACGGCAGCTGGACTGGGTTCCCCGGTCGGTACGGCAGAAGTCAAAAGAAATAGAAGATACGATAGTTGAGCTTGAATCAAGTCTCGGCAGAACTGCGACAGATGCTGAGATTGCAAAAAAACTTCATATGTCCGATGAAGAATTTCAGAATACGGTGATGAAAGTTTCCGGAACCAGTATTCTTTCTTTGAATGATGTCTGGTATTCGGGAGATGATACTGACAACATGTCCATCGGTGACAGTATCGAATCACCGGTAAGTTTAAATCCTGATACGATTGTTGAACGAAAAGAGATACGACGTGTTATAATAGAAGCGATAAATGAGCTTCCTGAAAAGGAGAAAATGGTAATCGTCTTGTATTATCACGAGGATTTGACGTTTAAAGAGATCGGTAAAGTTCTGGAAGTAAGCGAATCCCGGATTTCACAGCTGCATACGAAAGCTAATTTGCGGCTTAAGGCAAAACTTACTAATATTAGAAAAGGAATACTGTAATAATGGTTACGATCGACCGCATTCGTAAGGATATGGAAAAACAGCTCAAAGTTGACACAGATCTTACTAATGTCGAAGTTAATGCAGATTCTCTTGATGAAGCGCTCGCAGATGCTGCCGTGCAGCTGGATTCAAAAGTCGGAGCGCTGGAGTATGAAGTTATTGAAAAAGGGTCTGAGGGTTTCCTTGGGTTGAACAAGAAGCCATGGAAGATAAAAGTGTATGAAAACGCAGAAATGCGTGCACGTACCCGGAAAGCTAAAAATAAAAATCTCTTTTCCGATGAAGATTTTGATCAGGAAGTAGAAAAAGAAATTGACAGGGATGGAATGTATTACATACATCGCTTTAATTCTCAGCTCAATTTAAAAGTGATTCTTCCCGTTGGTAAGGGAAAACCGGTTGAGCAGAAAGAAGTCCTGTTTGAACTTAAACGTCCTGATACAGTAAGCATAGATGAAAACGCTGTACGAAAATTTATAAAAGAAGGTACTGATGACGCGTACGAAGTTGTCGGTACCTATAACCATGTTCCTGCTGCAGATGCACTGCTGGTTGTCGATATACCGGAAGACGAAATGAAGGCTACTATTACCGTTTCTCCTCCGTCGATGGGAGGCGCTGATATTTCTGCCGATCAGATATATAAATCACTTACTACACAGGGAATTGTAGCAGGTATCAGCGATCAGAAAATTACAGAGTTTGTAGATTCACCGGTATATAATATTCCGTATGAAGTTGCCTCGGCCGTGCCTGCTGTCGACGGAAGAGATGCCTATATTGCATATAATTTTGAAACTGACCGGACAAAGCTGCGGGTTAAAGAGGCAGCAAACGGGCAGATGAATTTCAAAGAGCTCAATCTTATTCAAAATGTTGTGGAAGGACAGCCGCTTGCTCAAAAGATGCCTGCAGAACGTGGTAAACCGGGAAAGACAGTTTATGGAAAATATCTTGAAGCGAAGAATGGAAAAGATATACGACTCCCGGTCGGCAAAAATGTTACGGTCGATTCTGACGGACGAACAATTCTCGCTTCAATCAACGGACAGGTTTTGCTTGTCGGCGATAAAATAAATGTCGAGCCGATTCTGGAAATTGAAGGTGTAAACATCAAGACAGGAAATATAACGTTTCTTGGAACTGTTGTCGTAAAAGGAAACGTAGAAGACGGGTTTGATGTAAAAGCTTCCGGGAATATTGAAATTTATGGTACGGTCGGAAAAAGTCATCTTGAATCTGATGGCGATATAATAGTTTCTCAGGGAATTTTCGGAAGGGAAGAAGGAGAAATTAAAGCCGGCGGATCTTTATGGGCAAAATTTATTCAGCAGACAAAAGTTGAAGTCGAAGAATATATTCTTGTTTCGGACAGTATAATGAATTCTGAAGTTTCAGCTATGAAACGTATAATACTGCAGGGAAAGAAGGCGCAGATAACAGGCGGCCATCTGTTTGCGACAGAAGAAATCAGTGCAAAGAATATCGGTTCTCCGGGAGGAGGAACAGAAACAATTCTCGAAGTCGGTTATGATCCGAAAGCAAAACACCGGCTTGAAGATTTGCAGATTATGCAGGGCACACTGATGAAAGAGCTTGAAGAAGTCGAACTTGATATAAGTACGCTGGAAAACCAAAAAAAAATTCGTCGTACGCTTCCGAAAGAAAAAGAAGAAAACCTTGAAAAATTACGAACACGAAGAGATGAAATTACGA
Source organism: Treponema sp. (assembly GCA_022640795.1). GTDB lineage: Bacteria > Spirochaetota > Spirochaetia > Treponematales > Treponemataceae > Treponema_D. The sequence goes on along the minus strand of JALCCK010000001.1, from coordinate 30,393 downwards.
AAGAATCATCAAAGATGACGGAAGAAATACAGCAGATACAGCAGCATTTGCGTGATTTGAAAGTTGTCGGAAAGGTTAAAGCGTCAGGGACGGTTTATGCCGGAGTTAAAATATATGTACGGGATGTTGTGGATGAAGTCCGCGCAGATGTAAAAAGCGTGACATTCTATTATGAAAACGGATTTGCCCGAAGGGGTAAATACGAACCACCTTCTACGGAGGATATAAAAGCACCAGATGGCTATTCAACCAATTGACTTGCAGACAATGTATTCTCAAATGGCTACCGTGGCAAGCAATGTTGCCCGTCAGCAGGATGAGTCCAAAATGACTGAAGAAGTCGGGCAGGCTGCTACAGTACGACAGAATAATGAGCAGGCAAAGCAGGTAAAAAAGGCAGCTGCCGAAGAAACAGAGACCCTGCAGGTTCAGGCTGACGGCAGACAGGCGGGGAAGGAGAATTTTCCGGCACCGAAGAAAAAAAATCCTAAAAAAAATTCTGAGCCTGAAAAATCTGATGACGATATATTTCAGGAACCGTATCTTGGGCGTCATGTCGATATTACGAGGTAATTGTGTCCATTATACTTGTATCAGCCATATGTGCGCTGAATATAATTTTATGGATTGTATTTTTCCATAAATTCAGCAGTCTTTTTTCGACAGATGATATCATAGAAACAACAAGAGCTGAACTCAATAAAATGATAGCTGATGTCAACCGTACGACAGAGCGTAATATCAATCTTGTTGAAGACAGAATTACCCAGCTGAAGAAAATTCTGTCAGATGCTGACAGAAAAATAGCACTTCTGTCTTCGGAACAGAAAAAATATGAGATTACTTCTGCCTATAAAACATCGCTGAACGGTATAACATCCGAAAAACGGGACGTTCATGGAGCGAGGACTTCTTCCATTCAGACGGTTGCCAGCAAATATAAAAAAAACGCAGGTGTTTCACAAAAGAGAAATCCTGATAGGGAGGCGTCCTACGCACTTACCCAGGACGGATTTAAACAAATAGCACCGGAGGAAAAACAGGCCGTTTTATTTGATGATGTGGGAAAAAATAACGTGAACGGTGCCGACGAAAAGAAGAATGAGGCTGCATATGCTGATGTTCCGGTTATAGCACCGAAGGTCTACCTGTCCGAGAATCCGATTACAAAAAGAAAAGATTTTGCAGCTGAAGTACGGAAACTGTATGAGAAAGGTGAAACAATCGATGAAATTGCATCAGCTTTGTCAAGTTCTGTAACCGAAGTTCAGTTTGCTATCGATATGACTGATGATTTTGAATCGTGACAGACAGTACTTGCCACGAATGGCGGACAGCTTTGTCTGATTTTTTATAGGAGTTATGTATGAAAGTTTCCAGAGCAAATTTCGGAACGTTATGCGATGGTTCTAAAGTAAAAATTTTTACGGTCTCAAACGGAAAAATGTCTTTTTCCGCTACGGAATTCGGCTGTACTATTACCAGTATAAAACTCTTGAATAAAAAAGGAGTGTTCGATGATATAGTACTTGGGTATTCAACACTTGATGACTACGTACGAAGTCCTAATCTCTGCTTCGGTTCTCTTGTCGGACGATTTGCAAATCGTATCGGAGGCGGTACTGTTAAAATTGGAAAGAAAAAATATGAACTTGATAAAAATGACAACAGTAGAAATTGTCTTCACGGCGGATTCAATGGGTATTCGAAGATGGTCTGGAAAGGTGAGCCGATAGAAACGAAACATGAAGCAGGTGTACGATTTTCAAGACTCAGCCCTGACAGTGAACAGGGATTCCCCGGCAATCTTCAGATAACGGTTACCTATCTTCTCGATGATGACAATAATTTAAAACTTACGTATATTGCAAAAACGGATAAAGAAACTCCCGTCAATATTACGAACCACAGTTACTTTAATCTGGCAGGGAAGGGGTCCGCTCATGACCATAAAATACAGTTACTGTGTGATTATAACCTTGAAAAAGACGATTATCTCATTCCGACTGGAAAATTCTGCAAAACGGCGGGGACACCGTATGACTTCAGAAATATATCGGAACTCGGAAAATCTCTCGAAAAAATGAAACCGGGATATGATGACTGCTATGTGACAAATGTGTATGATCCGGAACTGAAAAATTTGAACTCGACGGTACATGCCGAAAAAATAGTTAGGGCTGCAGTAGTCAAAGAAGAGACGTCCGGACGTACTATGACCGTTGATACGAACCAGGAAGGAATTCAATTCTATACAGCCAACTGGATTGAAGGAGTCATCGGTAAAAACGGTACGGTTTATCATTCTCACGACGGTATATGTCTTGAGACACAATGTTTCCCTGATTCCCCCAATAAAAAAGATTTTCCTTCATGTATTCTTACTCCCGATGCTGAATATAAAGCAGTGACCATATACGGATTTAGTTTTTAAAAAACTAAGTGTTATAATGGGGTATGAAGTTGATTTTATCACGGGAAGACTGTATACTTTAAACAATTTTAAGCAGTATTCTTTCCGGCTGCTTATTTACAACTATAATGATGTTTTATAAGAGGTTCCAATGGACGTCCAGTTACAAGAGTTGATTGACAAAATCAAAAAAGATGGCGTTGCTTCAGCCGAATCTTCTGCACAGGAGATTATTTCAAAAGCTGAAAACAAAGCTGCTGCTATTATTTCAGAAGCTGAAAATAAAGCTGATGGCATAATAAAAACGGCAAAAACCGAAACACAGCGCATGGAAAAAGCAAGTGAAGATGCAATACGTCAGGCAGCGAGAAATCTTATCATTTCTTTTAGAGACAGCGTAACCAAAGAACTGTCTGCACTAATAAAGAAGGAATGTGATACTGTTTATAAACCTGAATTGCTTGTAAAACTAATTCCTGAAACAATTAAAGCCTGGACAGCTAAAACCGATGCAGAAGACCTTTCCATTCTGCTGAACAAGAAAGATCTTAAAGATTTGGAAGATGGATTCCAATCGGCACTGAAAGCAGAAATTTCAAAAGGGCTTGAACTGAAAAGCGATAATTCCATTTCTAGCGGGTTTAAGATCGGTGTAAACAAGGGAGAAGCCTATTATGATTATACTGATGAGGCTATCGCTGAATTATTTTCTTCTTATTTGAATCCACGTACCGCAGCGATTATGAAATCAGCAGCAGATGAAGGAAATAAAGCGTGAGTGAACAGTATTATCTTGTATCGCAGCTTCCGGCTTTCTCTGAAGTGGACGAAAATAAGAAACTGCCTATAACAGAAGAATACTACAGAGAGTTATGCTCGCGATTCCTTGACGAAAAAAGCCTGGAAATTCTTTCGGGACTTTCTCTTGTACCGCCACGTAAAGTAACCCCTACCGGTTCTGATTTTGTTGATGAATGGTATAAACGGGAGCGTAGTTTGCGGTTTGCTCTTGCGAGGGTTCGTGCTTTACGTATGAATAAAGATACGGATATTTCTGAAAGTTCCTGCACTGCTGATATTCTTCAGATAGCCCGAACCGCCATCGGACTGGAAAATCCGTTAGAAGCAGAACGATTTCTGAATAAATACCGGATGGACATAATTAGTACGATTTCACCGCTGGACGAGTTTTCCTCTGATGCCGTCTTTGCCTACGGATTACGCCTTATGCTGATGGAACGTATGCACAAGTTTGATGAAGAAAAGGGAATGGCTTCTTATCATCAAATATACGATAGAATACTTGGAGAAAATAAATGACGGATACAAAAGGAAAAGTAGTCGCTGTCAATGGAAATATGATTTCCGTTGAATTTGACGGGAATATTTCCCTGAATGAAGTCGGCTATGTAAAAGTAGATGAAAAAACCTTGAAAAGTGAAGTTATTCGTATTCGTGGTAACGTAGCTCAAATGCAGGTTTATGAAATGACAAACGGAATCGAGACCGGATCAACCGTAGAATTTACCGGAGATATGCTTTCTGCAGAATTAGGACCGGGGCTTCTCGGGCAGGTATATGATGGTCTTCAGAATCCGCTTCCGCTGCTGGCTGAAAAAGCCGGCTGGTTCCTTGAAAGAGGAATTTACGTAGATTCACTGCCGCATGATAAAAAATGGGATTTTACACCGCTTGCAAAGCCCGGAGATATGGTAACGCGCGGTGATTACGTAGGAACCGTTCCGGAAGGATATTTTACTCATAAAATACTTGTTCCGTTTGATTTCTATGGTAACTATACGGTAAAAACGGTTACGCCTGCAGGCAGCTATACGATAGACGATACGATGGCTGTACTTGTTGATGAAAAAGGAAATGAAAAAAAAGTAACAATGAGTTTCAGATGGCCGGTTAAGAGAGCCGTCGACTGTTATGCAGAACGACTGGCACCGACAGAACCGATGATTACCCAGACTCGAACAATCGATACTTTTTTCCCGGTTGCAAAAGGCGGAACCTACTGCATACCGGGGCCGTTCGGTGCAGGTAAAACCGTTATACAGCATACCACGAGCCGCAATGCCGACGTCGACATTGTTATCATTGCCGCTTGCGGAGAGCGCGCTGGTGAAGTCGTAGAGACGATCAAGGAATTCCCCGAACTAAAGGATCCTCGTACCGGGGAATCACTTATGAAAAGAACGACTATTATCTGTAACACTTCTTCGATGCCCGTTGCTTCTCGTGAAGCTTCCGTTTATACCAGCGTGACGATAGCCGAATATTATCGGCAGATGGGATTTAACGTTCTTCTTCTGGCTGATTCGACATCACGATGGGCCCAGGCGCTTCGTGAAATGAGCGGACGGCTGGAAGAAATTCCCGGAGAAGAAGCTTTCCCTGCCTATCTCGAATCCTATATAGCTGCATTCTATGAACGTGCCGGAATCGTACGGCTCCGTGACGGGAATAAAGGTTCCGTGACAATCGGCGGTACCGTATCGCCTGCCGGTGGTAACTTTGAAGAACCGGTAACACAAGCGACGCTGAAAGTCGTTGGTGCGTTCCACGGATTGAGCAGAGAACGTTCCGACGCACGTAAGTTTCCGGCCATTGATCCTCTTGAATCATGGTCTAAATATAAGAGTGTCATGGATGCTAATCTCGTCGAGTATGCACGGAATATATTGCGTCGCGGTACCGAAGTAAATCAGATGATGAAAGTCATCGGTGAAGAGGGCACCAGCCTTGATGACTTTACCCTTTATTTGAAAAGCGAATTTCTTGATGCTGTTTATTTGCAGCAGGATTCTTTCGATGCTGTCGATATGGCAGTCAGCGTAGAACGTCAGAAGTATATGTTCAAAAAAGTTCTCACAATACTCGGGTCTGAGTTTGAGTTTGAGACAAAAGATGATGCCAGAGCTTATTTCAACCAGCTGCGGCAGAATTTTATAGACTGGAATCTCGTGCAATGGCAGACAGAAGACTTTAAGAAAAAAGAGAAAGACGTTGCTGCTCTGTATGCGGAAAAAAACGGCAAGCTAACCTCTGGTGTGGAAACTTTACTGAAGGACGGTGAATAGATATGAATAAAGTTTACAGCAAAATCGAATCAATCAACGGAAGCGTCATCACTGTCCGTGCTACGGATGTAAAGTACGGTGAGCTGGCAGAAATTGAAACCAGATTCGGAAAATCGTTGGCGGAAGTAAACCGTATTGATAACGATATAGTTTCGCTGCAGGTTTTTGCCGGAGGACGAGGGGTCTCAACCGGGGACCATATAAAATTTCTCGGACACGAGATGCGCGTCAGCTTTAGTGATGATCTGCTTGGAAGAATTTTTGACGGTTCTGCAGAACCCCGCGATAACGGACCTGCTTTGACGGAAAATCTTGTCCAGATCGGCGGACCGTCGGTAAATCCTTCAAAACGTATCATGGCCAACCGTATGATCAGAACCGGTATTCCGATGATCGACGTATTCAATACCCTCGTTGTATCTCAGAAACTCCCTATTTTCAGTATTTCTGGAGAACCGTACAATCAGCTGCTTGCAAGAATAGCAATGCAGGCCGAGGTCGACGTAATCGTGCTCGGCGGTATGGGACTTAAATATGACGATTATCTTTATTTCAGAAAAACGCTGGAAGATGGCGGAGCTTTAAGCCGTACGGTCATGTTTATTCATACTGCCGCTGATCCGACTGTTGAATGTATGAAAATACCGGATCTGAGTCTGGCCGTAGCAGAACAATTTGCCCTGAAAGGCAAAGATGTTCTGGTACTGTTGACCGACATGACTAATTTTGCCGACTCCATGAAAGAAATAGCTATAACTCAGGAACAGGTTCCTTCAAACCGTGGATATCCGGGAGACCTTTACAGCCAGCTTGCGTCACGGTATGAAAAGGCCGTTGATTTCGATAATGCAGGGTCTGTCACGATTCTTGCGGTTACGACAATGCCCGGTGACGATGTTACGCATCCTGTACCAGATAATACCGGATATATCACTGAAGGACAATATTATCTGAAAAACGGGCATATCGAACCTTTCGGAAGTCTTTCTCGTCTGAAACAGAACGTTAATAAAACAACCCGTGATGACCATCGGGCATTGATGGATGCCATGATTCGTCTCTATGCATCATATAAAGATACCCTCGAGAAAAAATCTATGGGATTTATGATGACTGCATGGGATGAAAAACTTCTCAAGTACGGTGAAATGTTTGAAAAGCAGATGATGGATCTTTCAATTAATATACCGCTTGAACAGGCACTCGACCTCGGGTGGAAAATACTTTCCGAATGTTTTGATAAAGAAGAGTCAGGTATAAAAACAGCTCTGCTTGAAAAATACTGGCCTAAAGACTGAGGTAGACGGCGTATGGCGAAAATAAAGCTGACAAAAAATGAATTAAAAAGTCAGAAAGATTCCCTGAAAATGTATCAACGCTATCTTCCGACTTTAACACTTAAAAAACAGCAGCTTCAGACTGAAATACGCTATATAGATTCCAGGGCTAAAGCTGTCAGAGCGAAACGGAAACATCTTGAAGAAGAATTTCGTAACTGGATTGCAGTTTTTGGAGAAGAAGAGGCTTTCAAACCCGGAATGGTTACCGTAAGCAATATCAGAAGAAGCGAAGGAAACATAGCAGGTGTAAAAATACCTGTATATGAAGGTGCTGATTTTTCCCGCGGTGATTATGATTTATATGAAGTTCCGCTGTGGATAGATCTTGCAGCAGACAGAATGGAGCAGGCGCTTTCACTTGATCTGCAGGCAGAAGTTCTGGAAGAACAGATTATACTTTTATCAAGAGAGCTACGGACTACTTCCCAGCGGGTAAATTTGTTTGAGAAAGTAAAAATACCGGAGACAAAAACGATTATTAAAAAGATTTCTGTCTATCTCGGCGACCAGCAGGTTAGCGCTGTTGTTCGTAGTAAAATTTCAAAGAAAAAACTGGAAACTGCTGCTGAACAGGCAAAGAAGGCTGCCGTATGATAGTACCAATGAAAAAAGTTTCCCTCATTATGCTTGAAAATGATCGGAAGGAAGCTTTAAAACGGCTGCGAAAAATAGGAGTCATTCACCTTGAACGGGTTGAAGGTACTAGTGAAGAACTCACAACATTCAGAAATACGAGAACTGTTGTCGAATCAGCACTGAGAATCCTTGAAGATGTAAAACTCCCTAAGAAAGCTAGAAAAACAGCCATTGACGAAACTGATAAGAAGAAGCTGCTTGAAATTTCGACAGATGCAGCAGCTGTCGCTGAGAAGAAAAAGAATCTTCTGGATAAAATTTCAACCGCACGTTCCGAACTTGAACGGTTTGAGCTGTGGGGTGCGGTAAATCCGGCTGATTTTACCTATCTTGCTGAAAAAGGTATTTATCTTGCCATGTATGAGCTCCCGACAGATAAATGCCGGTTGATCAGCGATGAAGTAAAGACACTGCTGGTAAACAGCAGCAAATCGGTAACACGATTTCTGTATATCGCCGGTTCCAAGATCCTGGAGCGCCCGCAGGGACTTCCTCCGGAAGCTTTTGCTGTTCCGATGCCGGCTCGTTCTACAGTCGAATACGAACAGCAGATACGGACTGCAAAAGAGGAAATAGCGGTTATTGACGGAAAACTGGCTGAATACTGTGTTTATTCCCAATCGCTTTCTGAGTTTCTGAAACAGCTGGACAAAACTATTGAATTCGAAAACCTGTATTCCGGTATGGAACGGGAACAGACACGAAAAGACACTTCACTTGCATGGCTTACAGGATTTGTTCCGGTAGATGCAATGGCCACGCTTAAAAAAACGGCTGGCGACAACAAATGGGCTTTTATGGCTGACGATCCGGCTGATGACGATGCTGTACCGACAAAACTGAAGAACAATAAAATTGTGAGCCTTATTTATCCGCTTACTGATTTCCTTGGTACTATTCCCGGTTATCACGAGTATGATATCTCAGGATGGTTTCTTATGTTTTTCTGTCTGTTCTTTGCGATGATATTCGGTGATGCCGGATACGGAATGCTTATAACGGTGGCGGCGCTTTTATTTTTACTCAAAGATAAGAAAAAGGGGAAGACTGCACAGCCGATGATGCTCCTGATGCTGCTTTTAGGTGTTACGACAGTTGTGTGGGGGACCATTACCTGCAGCTGGTTTGGTATTCCGCTGGAACATATTCCAGCATGGATAAAAGCGTTGTCTTTTAAACCTGTTTCGAGTGTAACCGCAGCTGAATCATCTGCCGCATCGAAGCTTGTAACGGAACATCTGATGATATTCTGTTTCATTATAGCGGTAGTACAGCTGAGTGTTGCACACATAAAAGGAATTATCCGCTATAGAAAATCACTTAAATGTCTGGGTGAATTAGGTTCGCTGCTCATGTTATGGGGTATGTACTATGTAGTCCTTATGATGGTCGTGAACGGAACTAAATATACGATCAATAATGTCTATTTTGGATTACCGGTCAAGTATGTTGTATTCGGCTTTCTTGGAACAGGATTTCTGCTGAGTTTTGTTTTTTCAAGCTACGAAGGAAGCCTTATAGCTTCTATTCTCGACAGCTTCAAGAATATAATCTCGGTTCTGCTCGGAGTTGTCAATGTGTTCAGCGATATAGTTTCTTACATCAGACTGTGGGCTGTTAGTCTTGCCGGGAGTGCCATAAGTTCGACCGTTAACTCTATGGCAGGTCCGACGCTGGGGCATGCCATCATGTTTCTCGGTATTATTCTGCTGTTCTTCGGACATGGATTGAATTTGATACTTGATGTTCTTTCTGTAATAGTTCACGGTGTACGTCTGAATACGTTGGAATTTTCCAGCCATCTGGGTATGTCGTGGTCTGGTTTTAAATATGAACCGTTCAGTGAAACGGTAAAGAAGTAACCGCATTGAGCGGATTGATAGGAGTAATAATATGAATTGGGGTATGATTGGTGCTGCTGTGGTTATGGGGATTGCTGCTGTGGGTTCTGCAATTGGTATCGGTATTGCAGGTTCTGCTGCTATTGGAGCTTGGAAACGCTGTTATCTGAACAATAAACCGGCTCCTTTCATTCTGACCGTATTCGCCGGTGCACCGCTGACGCAGACTATTTATGGCTTTCTGCTTATGCAGAGAATGGCATCTTCTTCTGCAGATCCGCTGCTGCTGCTCGGTCTTGGGTTTGCAAGTGGTCTTTCAATGGCTTTTTCCGCTATAGCGCAGGGAAAAGCCGGTGCAGCCGGTTCTGATGCGTTAGCGGAAACTGGAAAGGGCTTTGCCCAGTATATAATGGTTGTCGGTCTTTGTGAAACTGTCGCTTTGTTTTCAATGGTTTTCTCATTTATTGTCTGCTAAAAAAAAGGAAACTGCTATGTATAAAACTCCTCGTAAAGTCTTTTTAGGCGGTACGGGGACGGTAAAACGTATTGCTGTAGGGGGCGATACTCCCGTAACGATACAAACTATGTGGAAAGAGGGCATTACTGACGTTTTTTCTGACAGTAATGCCCTTTCTTCTATACTTGAACGTATCGCTGCCTTAAAAGCTTTGGGGTGTGATATACTTCGTTTTGCTGTTCCGGATATGAAGAGTGCCGATTCTTTTGTTAAAATTGCGGCGGAAACGGATATGCCGCTTGTTGCCGATATTCATTTTGATTATCGGCTTGCCTTAAAATGCCTTGAAGGGAATGTGGCTGCAATCAGAATTAACCCCGGCAATATCGGCAGCAGTGACAGGGTAGAAAAAGTCGTTGCCGCCTGCAAAGACAAGGGGGCTGCCATACGGATCGGTGTGAATACCGGAAGTTTACCCAAAGATCTTGAAGAAAAAGTTGAAAAAGCTACTGTGAGTCGTGCCGATGCACTTGTTCAGACGGCTCTCCGCGAAGCTGCCGTATTCGAAGAACTTAAATTTGATCAGTTTGTGGTAAGCATGAAAGCCTCATCAGTGAAAGAAACTGTTGATGCAAATGAAGCCTTTGCCATGCAATCCGATATACCGCTGCACATAGGAGTTACTGAGGCAGGACCGCTTATTGGCGGCGTTGTAAAAAGTACCCTTGCATTCAGTACCTTGCTTAACGAGAATATCGGCAGTACGATACGGGTCAGCCTTTCTTCTACTCCTGAAAACGAGGTAATAGCGGGAAGGGAAATCTTACGTGAGTGCGGCAAAAGATCAGGCGGTGTTACTATCATATCGTGCCCGCGATGCGGACGGGTTGGGTTTGACGTTCACGGATTTATAGCACGATGGCAGAACCGGCTGATGGCAATGGATAAAAATATTACCGTTGCCGTTATGGGGTGCATCGTCAACGGTCCCGGAGAAGGGAAAAATGCCGATATAGGTATTGCCGGTGCAGGAGACAAAGTCGTTGTTTTTAGAAAAGGTAAAATAGTGCAAACAATATCGGCAAAAGATGCCGATATTGTATTCAGAAAGGAACTTGACTTGTTGTGAAAAAAACGGACATTTTTTATCTTTTCTTTATTCTCTTTTTTCTGATCACCGGTACCAGTTATGCAATTACCGGCAGTTCTGACCGTCCGATGAAGCTTACTGCTGATGAATTACCATGGAGAATTCTGCAGCAGGCCCAAATCTGCTTTAACGACGGTAATTATGCAGACGCGTTTATGTATGCCCAGCAGGCGACTGAAAACAGAAAAAGAGAATGCGACTGGATGCTTTATGTCCTAAACAAGGAGCTGAAACCGGTTGAAGTACAGAAAGCCGGCGACAGCCTTTCAGCTATTACGGTACTATTAAAAAAACGGGAATCCAACGACGCACTGGACATACTGAAATCCGTTTACAATAAAAAAAACATTGACTATTTTAATGATTCAAAACAAAAAGTTTTTGAATACATACAGTCCCAGTACAATTATCCTGAGGCTGATTTTCTGATAGGCAGAATATACCGTGTCGAAGGTGAATACAGCATTGCCGAAAAATACTATATGCGGGCCCTAGAACACTCTGATGCTCTCTCCATACCGAATCAAAAATATGATATCCTGTATGAATTAGCGCATCTTTCTGAAGTACAGCAAAATCATGATGCGTATGAAAAATACCTGCTGCTGATAGTTTCAGGTGATCAGCTTTATACTGATAAAACGATGCTCTCCGCAATGAAAAGAACGCTTCGTAATAAAATGAACGGTATACTTGATAAATTTTTTCTCATGTACCGGGATAAAAACATAATTTCTATGGATGCCTTTTTCAAGTTGGCGGAGCTTTACCGGGAAAGGAATGATACGGAAGCGGCTCTTATGGCTTCAGCCTATGGAGTAATAAATGCTTTTACCCATATCTATACTATTATGCTCCAGCGTGACCCCAATTTTGAGTATACTGATTTTTCAACATTTCTTGCTGAAATGTTGAAATACCGTGATATACAGGAATGGGTACAGAGTAAAAATATCTGGCAGGAATTTGCTGATTTTGCAGATACGGCGAGACAGTACAACTGTCCGTCATTTGCCGGTGAATTATCAGCTGCACTTGAAAAATCTGTTTCTGATCAAAATCTCAGAAAACAACTTCAGTCAAAACTGCAGCCGACAGTAAATCAATAATGCAGACCAATCCCTATATCGATCTGATATGGTGATACGGACCGTCTCCACGAAGTATTCAGCTTGCTGGACAGGAATTTTCTTCCGACATCAACTCCCAAACTGGCTCTGACCTGTATACTTCTCCAACGCTCCGGGAATACCAGAAACTCAAAGCCTGATGCATAAAAGCCGTCTCTGTAATCGAATGTCGTTCCTGTTGCAACATTATGAACAAGGGCAAAATCAAAAAACGGTGAGAACTGCAGTTCAAAATTTAACGAATGAAGGAATCCCAATCCCCAGTTTTCCCAGTCAGTCGTTATAACGTGTATCGGCAGATCAAGATTAACGACGATTGCTGCCGGCGTTTTGCAGGCATATTCATCTGAATGACCTGAACTGACGCTGAAATACTGGTCATCAAGGATTCCCCGCAGACGGTCTCCTATTTTCTTTGCATCGTTGAGATATCCGAATGCGTAAATATCCATGCAGAGACCTGCGTATTTATACGCTTTATAAACTTCAAGTTCGCCGGAAACGAAAGGAGCAAAAGTCTCCGCCGTATTGTTGTAGGTAAAAGACTGTTCCGCAGAAGCAGAAATTCCGTCACGAAAATTCCCTATCCAGTCGACTCTGCTACTGCTTATGGTATGTCCGATTGTATATGCAGGCCCTATGAGATCGCTGTTATCTTCATTTATTCCGTTACGATCCCAATTATAGGTAAAAGATACAAAAGGTGTATATTTTACTTTTCCCCAGTTATCAATGTATTGTATATTGAACGGAACAGAGAACTTCGCATATTCGGTAAAATAAGTGGAATCACCATATTCTTCGTAGTCAAAATCTCTGGTTGAGGTTTGTTCCAGATCGAGACAGAGTGACAACGATTTAAATGGTAACGTAAAGCTCAGACCTGTTTGCGCAGACCATTCCGGTGTTGAATCTCCGATTGTGTAGGTTACCGAATAATCATTGGTCCATGATGAATCAAAGACTGCCAATCTAAAAGGAAGTTCAAAGGTAAGTCCGCCGCCGAATACATAGCTGTACGAATTATCATCTTCCCGTTCGTATTTTAGAATTGTTTCACCTGACATTGATTCCATGGACCCGAGAAAATTCATGTCTTTAATCTTCAGTTTAAACGTAAAACCATCGTTCGTATTATATTTCGGATACGGCATTGCGAGCATATTATGCGAATCTTCCGTTCTGATCAGTAGTGTTACTCCATAGATTCCCGTATTGTCCGGAGCAGGTGAAATCGTATAATCAACCGAAGTTTTTTTAAATACGCGTTCGCTTATAAGCGTTATCCGTAGATCGGCAATATAGGCAACCAGTTCGTCTTCTGACTGAAAAATACGATCCTGATCGATCAGAAGATTCTGTTCCAAAGCATATTGCCGTGTGCTCCCTTCTATTTTGTAATCGACCTGTTGTATTTTATACTTTCCTGTTATCGCAAATGCACAAAAATTTAAAGCGAACAAGACCGTTGCCAAAGCAAGAGAATATTTTTTTTTCATTAATAAGCACCTTTACCTTTTAGTACCACCCAAATAGTTCTTATAATTATCCAGATATCAAGCCATACCGACCAGTTCTGTATGTAATATGTGTCCAATGTTATACGTTCTTCATAAATTGTATCAGATCGCCCTGAAATTTGCCACATACCGGAAAGGCCAGGTTTAACTGAAAGTACATAATCTGCCATTTTTCCGTATTTGACAAGTTCCGGTGCTGTTACCGGTCGGGGGCCGACGAAGCTCATCTCTCCGATAAGAATATTAAAAAGCTGCGGAATTTCATCTATACTTGTTCTGCGCAAGAATTTTCCGATTGGCGTAACTCTCGGATCATTGGTGAATTTTCTATCCTTTTCCCATTCTTCCCGCATTGCCGGGTTTTCTTTTAGAATTTTTTCCAGCTGTTTGTCAGCATCCACAATCATCGAACGGAACTTCCAGCATTTAAATGATTTTCCGTTCTGTCCGACACGGACATGACCGTAAAAAACAGGGCCTTTCGAGGTCAATTTTATAATAATGGAAACAAGCAGTACCAGGGGGACCACAATGAATGAGGATAAAAAGAGAATCAGCAGGTCGATAAAACGCTTCATGAGCAGGCTGCTTTTTTTGGTAAGATAATGAGTCGCTGAAAAACCGAGAATGCCGCCGAAATCCTTTAAAGAAGTATACCCATAATTAATATCCTGTTTTTTTGAAACCATAATCGTATACCGGAATTGCGACATAATTTTAGAAAGATCTCCTTCATAGTCGCAAATTATGGCCACCTTTATATTTAAGGCGGAAATAATGTCCAGCATTTTCTGCCCCGGCGGAAATAGTGGCGTCCCGTGGGAATCGACAGATGACTCTTTCGCCCGACTGTTTATAATGACTGCTGGTTTATATCCCAAATCCGGTCGGCAGTACATACGTTCAAGTACAATATCACCGCTGTCGCCGCTACAGAATATAACTGCCGGTACTCCCCACCAGCGGAGCTTACTATAGAATCTTCGTGCTATTTCCCTGCCTGACGGTAAAAGTATTGTTGCCAGAGGGACGGAAAGCAATAATGCTATGCTGATAGCCCATTTATCATCTGTTTCTATGGTAATACTAAGTGCTATTCCAACGAAACTGAAAAACGAGCTTATCGAAAATCTTTTTACTTCTTCTGCGGGAGCAAGCATAATGCCCGGGTAGAGTCCGGCGGCATAGAACACCGTCAGAATTAGCGGAAGATAGATAGCATACGTTACGAACGATTTAAAATTTATCAACGAGTGGTCAACCGCATTGACAAGAAAAAAACCTCCACCGAAGCAGAGCATAATACCGATGGCATCAATAGCCATCAATGCGATTCCTGAAACAAACGAACTTGTCCGATGGAATCTATATTTAAAGTATTCAGAATATTGATTAATGTCCATAATAAACTAAAATATTATATTATAGAAAGTTACAAAAGTCTATATGTTGCTTAAAATATTTTGTAATTTTACGGCAGCATGGGCATACGTATATTTTTCAAGAATTTTATCGGGAGAACTGACCGTTTCTTTCAGAACTGCTGTAAGATCCACATCTGTTTTATACGGATTAATATAATGTGCGCAGTCGCCGTATATTTCGGGAAGGCATGAGGCGTTCGATATAATAACCGGGCAGCCAGTCGAAAGCGCTTCAAGCGGCGGTATACCAAACCCCTCATAGTAGGAAGGAAAAATAAAAGCTTTACAACTGTTCATCAGCGATTTTACCTGTCCGTCTGTCACATAGCCGAGCATTACAACGTTTTTGAGTTTCTGGAGTTGTTTTAATTCGGGAGGAACAAGTCCTGAAATTGCTTTTCCCGAAACGGCAAAAAAATCGTTTTGATGCTTTTGGGCATAGTCTGCAATCCACTTTAAATTTTTCCGCAGGGAAAGACTGCCAAGCGAAAAATAGTAACTGTTTTTGTACAGAACAGGAAAAGACTTAAAAATAGTATCATCCGGTTTTATTGATTTAAAGTGGTCCCAGCCATTATTTACAACAGAAATTCTGTCGACCGGTATTTTATAGATTTCCGCTATCTGTCCTTTGCTGAATTCCGAAACCGTTAGAATTCTTTTCGCCTTTTTTGCAGCATGGCGGTACATACTGCATGCATATAATTTTATAAGTTTATCCTTTACGGATTTAAAATCTTCCGGGTATAAACGCGCATAAATATCATGGATAAAAACTATTCCGGGATAGAACAGCGGTGTTATATTTGAGAAATCAAGCGGAAGAGCTTTTTGTTTTCGGGCAAAGTGTGCAAAAAAAACATGCTCCCATAACGGAAAAAAATTACAGCGATGTTTTGAAATTATGACCTCTATATTCATAAAATCCGGAATATGAGGAAAATCAGCTGGAACGTAGAGGGAAATTTCTTTCGGTTTGATCAGTTTATCCAGTCTGATACAAACTTCCGTTGCAAAACGTTCGATACCGGTAAGATTCCGACAGAGAAAATCGCCGTTTATTAAAATTTTTTTTTCAGAATTCATAGGTTTACTTTTCTTTTTCAGGATTTTCCGCAAGCTTGCCTCTTCGTTCCCTGTTGACAGCTCTGTTGGTAAAATGAATAAACCCGAAAAAAGCCATTATAAACAGCAGTGCTACAAAAAGAAGTACCGCTCCTTTAAATTCCTGCAGATACATGGCCAGTCCTGCCGTTAAACACAATAGTGCCTGAACCGATATAAGAAGGAAAAGCACCTGCTTTCTGGTGAATCCTATATTTATCAGTTTATGATGAATGTGGGCACTGTCGGAGGAAAGAAGCGAACGATGTTCCCTTGTTCTTCTCCAGATAGCGGCAAAAGTATCAATCATAGGAATTGAAACGATGACGCACATAAGCAGAAATTTATTATATTCAAAATTAGTTGTTGACTTGTAAAGGGGGAGTGCAGCTATCATAAATCCGAGAAACTGGCTTCCGCCGTCACCCATGAAAATTTTAGCTGGTGGATAGTTGAATACCAGAAATCCTGTTATCGCGGCACTTAAAATAAAGCATATAACTGCGATAGGTCTTGCTGACCGATAGTAAATAATACCCAGCGAGCATATGCTCAGTAACGAAATTCCGCCGCAGAGTCCGTCAATACCATCGATAAGATTGAATGCATTGATCATACCCAGAATCCAGAAAAAGGTGAGTATGTATTGAAACGGAACCGCAAGTTTTATAAAACAAATTTGCTTGAATTGATATCCGCTGAAGATAAGAATCGCAGCAGCTATAACCTGAATCAGCAGCTTGAGACGGGCACGTAAATCGAAAATATCATCTAACAGTCCGAATATAAAAATGAGCAATCCTGAAAATACTATCGGCAGTATATGAACAATAAAAGACGGTTCCGAAGTAAAGGTATAGATAAGTGCTGCTATCAGAAAAGCCGGAATAAAACCGGCTCCGCCAAGACGGGCAATATTTCCCGTATGAATTTTCCGTTTGTTTACTTTGTCAAAGAGCTGGTACTTATCGCAAAACCGTATAACAACAGCTATAAAAAACACACTAAGCAGGAAAGAAAGAATAACAAAAAATACCATATCTATTTTATTCCTTTATCATTCATAATTTTGACCACAGCTCGAACACAATCACTTTTTCCTTTCTTCATAACCAGTACTTTCCCGTTTTTAATAATTACAGAGATATCTTTTACACCGCAGAGTGCAACCGGCAGATCGGAATAAATAAAACAGCCCGAACTGTCAACAACGGCCATTTCTCCTTCATTGTTTTCACAATGTTCGGCAAATGAATCCCAGCTTCCGACATCGTCCCAGCTGAATGAAGCACGGACCGCATAGGCATAGTCAGTTTTTTCGGCAATTGAAATATCAAGCGGCATGGCCGGCGTTTCAGCATAAGCCGCTGTCATTTCCGGCCAGCGGCTTACAAACTTTACAGAATTGTGTACTGCAATTTCCGGTTTCATACCTTTTTGTACGACTTCAAATGCTTGTGAAATTTCAGGAGAACAGACGGCAAGTTCTTTTTCGAGAAATTCTGCTGTAAATCCGAACATTCCGCTGTTCCACCAGTAATTACCAGAGCGTACATAACTTTCAGCCGTTTTCTGATCCGGTTTTTCCTTAAAATTTTCTATTTGGTAGACAGTGTCGAGTTTTTCGTCCGATTTTCCTGTCTTTATATATCCGTATCCTGTTGACGCACTCAGAGGAGGAATAGCAAAGCAGACAAAAAATCCTGATTCTGCTGCTGCCGCCGCCTTTTCAGCATCCGAAACGAATTTTGCAACCGGCTCTATTATATGATCACTGGTTAATACTAAAACTGTATGTTTTTCAAGCGGAAACAGCTTGTCAAGAAAATGACAACAGAGAATTACCGGTGCCGTGGTATGTTTCGGTTCAGGTTCCGCTATAATATACAAATCCGTTTTCAATTTTTCACGCTCGGTTTCAGATAAGAGGGAGCTGGTCAGTAATTCTTTACATTGGAGCGACATCCGTTCTAATAAATCCGAACGTGTAGCTATAAGAATTTTGCCAGATGGTTCAAGTGCAAGGGCCCTTCTGACAGACTGCTGTAAAAAAGAAAAATGTCCGCCTAAAGTCATGAACTGTTTTGGAAAGTCGGGACGGGAAGCCGGCCATAAACGTTCTCCAAAACCTCCTGCAAGAATAATTATATCCGAAAACAAGCTATTCTCCTCCTTTGCACTAAAAAATTACTGTAAACAATCTAGATTTTCGTAAATACAAAATTACAGAACGTTTTTATTCTGTTAATAAAAGACGTCTCGATTCTTTCATTAAAGAAGGGAATCCAGGGGGCGGCGACACCGCCTGCACCGTAGAGAATCCAGTTATTTCCGTCTTTAAATACGACTATGGAACTTTTCATCTTTTCAGGCATGACGCAGGTAATTTTATCTTCATACCGTAATTTATTAAGATTTGTTGATTCATAATAAATGTAATTGCCGGTGTTCTCATTCAGTATATCGGTATTGATAACACCAAACGGTGACATCTCCAGATCTGCAAGAATCATCGCACTGTTGCCATCCTTTTTTGAAGAAATAATCTTTGCAGATGAATACAAATCATACCATTTTTCAGCCCGTTCCGAATAATAGGGAATACCTGCGTAATCCTCTATTGAAAGCAGAATATCATTTATACGTCGGTCAAGATCCTCATTTCCTTTAATCGGAACGATCTTTATAACTTCTGCCAGATAGGTTGGCCGCAGATCTTTCATCAAATCACGAATTCTTTCAGCCCCTTTATTTTTGGACGTTAAAGACATCTTCCTGTAGGAGCCGATATTTCTGATAAGTACTTTTCCGCTTTTAAGATCTGTCAGTTCAGCGGCAGATAACGTATCGTCAAACGGCAGCGCTGCAGCAGCAAAGAGAGAGGTGAGAAAAAAAAACAACACAAAGCAGGATTTCAAATAAAAATCCGAAAAATGAGCTTTCATCATAAGTCCTCCAATTATAGCAAGTTAAAACAGTATTTGCAATAATAGTTACAATTTTAAATTAATATGCTATACTATGTGCATGATAGCGCCATATATAAAAAGAATTATGAACAGCAAAGACTCTTCCGTTATAAGAAAAATGTTCGAAGAAGGGGTTGCTCTGAAAAAAAAATACGGAAATGAAAAGGTATTTGACTTCAGCCTCGGAAATCCCGATCTTGAACCTCCTGAAGAAGTAGCTGCAGCGATTGAAAAAATTGCGGCTGATAAAAGCACCGGCTGTCATGGCTATATGCAGAATGCCGGGTATCCGGAAACCAGAACTGCCATGGCGGCCAAGGAAACGGAAGAACAACAGGTACCGGTAGATATGTCATCCATCGTTATGACGGTCGGCGCAGCCGGTGCTTTGAATTGTGTCTTTAAGGCAATCCTTTCGCCCGGCGACGAAGTACTTGTTCCGTCCCCTTTTTTTTCGGAATATGTACATTATATTCACAATCATAACGGAGAGATTGTTCCGGTTGCTACAAAAAAAGATTTTTCACTCGATATAGACAAAATAGCTGCTGCTTTATCAGAGAAAACAGCGGCAGTACTTATTAATTCTCCGAATAACCCGACGGGAAAAGTCTATACGGAAACAGAAATAAGTGAATTATCCCGGATACTGGAAGAAAACGGTAAAAAAAACGGACGGTATCCGTATCTTATTTGCGATGAACCGTATAGGGCGATAACCTACGATGGCATAAAAGTTGCTCCTGTTTTTTCACGGTACAAAAGCGCAATAATCGTTACATCATTTGCAAAAAACCTGAGTATCCCGGGGGAACGTATCGGATATATCTGCGTAAATCCTTTCTGTCCTGATAAAGATGAAGTCGTTGCAGCCAGTACCTTTGCGAACAGAGTGCTTGGATTTGTGAACGCTCCGGCTTTTTTTCAAAAAGTCATAACTGCCTCGTGGAACAGTCCCTGCGATTATTCTTCATATAAAAGAAAAAGAGATTTGCTTATGGATATTCTCGATACTGCAGGTATAACATACGCTTCTCCCCAGGGGGCCTTTTACCTTTTCTGTAAAGTTCCCGCTGCGTGGAAAGAAGATGACGCTGCTTTCTGTAATCATTTAAAAGATTATCTGATCCTGTGTGCACCCGGAAATGGATTCGGACTTCCGGGCTGGTTCAGAATAGCTTATTGTGTAAATGAAGCTACAATAACTGCTTCACGGTCGGCTTTTTTTAACGCTGTCCGTGATACAAAGGAAACAGAAGTATGAAAATTCTTATGATCAGTGCAGAGGCAGTACCGTTCGCAAAAACAGGAGGGCTGGCAGATGCCGTCTCGTCTCTGGCAATAACGCTTTCCGCTCTGGGGCACGATGTCAAAATAGTTATGCCCCGCTATTATAAAGTCGACCGGAGGAATCTTACAAAACTGGCGGGGCCGATGGCCGTCGCCGCTGGGTCCCCCGAAACATGGACTGCTGTCTATACTGCTAAAATGCCGGGATCCGAAAATCTTACGGTATATTTTATCGATCATGAAGCCTGTTTCGGACGTGATGGTATTTACGGAACAAAAGCAGAACCGGATTTCCACGATAATCCCTATCGTTTTGCGGTTCTCTGCCATGGCGCCTTTCAATTATGCAGAAAACTTGACTGGGTTCCTGATATTATACATTCGCACGACTGGTCGGCAGCTCTGGCACCGGTTATATTAAAATACAGCTGCCGCCGGGAAGTTTTCGCAAAAACGGCAAGCGTCCTCACCATACATAATCTTGGATATCAGGGACAATATTCCAAAGATCTGTATCCGGCACTCGGACTTAACTGGGAGCTGTTTTACGGTGCGGGACTCGAACACAATGGAGCCTTTAATCTGCTGCAGGGAGGAATCTCATCTGCAGATATGATAACGACTGTATCGCCGACATATGCGAAAGAGATACAGACACGGGAAGGCGGATTCGGTATGGACGGACTGCTTCGTGTCCGAACCGATGTCGTCCGCGGTATCGTAAACGGCGCAGATCTAAAAACATGGAATCCGGCGACTGATAAACTGATTCCGGCAAATTATACTGCTGCATCTCCCGGCGGAAAAGCAATAAATAAAGTTGAACTGCAGAAACGGATGGGTCTTCCGGTTGATTCTGCAATTCCAATCGTCGGTATTGTTACCCGTCTGGTTTCTCAGAAAGGGATCTCTGAATTATTTGCACCAACATACGGATGTATGTACAAAATGTGTACAAATTATACTATCCAGTTTGCAATTCTGGGAAGTGGAGAACGATGGTGTGAGAATGAGTTATATGCTCTGCAGCAGAAATTGCCGAATATGCGGGTGTACATCGGGTATGATGAAAAATTGAGCCATCTTATTGAAGCCGGAAGTGATTTCTTCCTCATGCCGTCACAGTATGAACCGTGCGGTCTGAATCAAATGTATTCACAACTTTACGGGACGCTCCCTATAGTGAGAAGAACCGGCGGTCTTGCAGATACGGTCGAAAATTATAATGAGCAGACAGGCACGGGAACAGGCTTTGTATTTGACGATTTGACGCCGGCTGCCGTTTACAATACGGTAGGGTGGGCCCTGTATACCTATTTCAACAGAAAGGAACATATAAAAGCGATGCAGCGTCGTGGTATGAAAAAAGATTTCAGCTGGAATACATCTGCAGAACGTTATCTGGCTGTTTATAAAGAAGCAAAGGCACGCGGCTGCTAAAATTCAAACCATTGACCGTCCGTTGTCAGATACCAGTCGGAAAGAACTGTAGACAGATTCGGATTATACCATGAAATACTTCCGTCTCTGTTCAGTACAACGATACGGCTGTTGCTCCGGGTCACTTTCAGCGGGAGCGAAGCAGATCTTTTGTAAAGGAAATCTTTTCTGGTAACAAGATTAAAGGATCGTACCTGGTTTTTTCCGATATTCGTGTAGATAAGCGGGTAGTCAAGTAGCGCAAAAGCCTCCGGGTCTTCATCCGAAAGTTTCAGGATAGCTTGCGTATACTTCGTCGACGGCAGGAACGAAAAAAGTGACGTAGTCGTCGTGTTCCGGTCTGTAGAAAGAATTATGCCGTAAATGGAAGAATTTTCTTTTGTTTCATCATAGCAGAGCGAATACGCAACCGTTCCGTTTATCGAAATTGGTACGGTTTCCATTGTTACCGTATTTACATACAGTAATGCGGATTTAGGATTTGTCGCAGAAGATTTTGCAACATACAGATTCGTATTGTTATAAAGAACCGCATCCTGAAGTCCTGCCCCTTCATAGAGTTTCTTGACGGTTCCGGTATCGATACTAATACTGTTCACAACAGCGTTTGCCTCAATATCGATAAGAGTGTCATTAAAGACGCGCAGTATTTGGATATTTTTTTCAGGGGTAAAGACAGTCCTGACGGTTCCCGTTGTAAAATCTGCAAGTAAAACGGATTTATTTGTGTTTTTTGACCATAAGATAGCACTATCATGATACGTTAAAATATTTGTACGGTCGGGATCTTTTAGTATTTTATCGACAATTCCGCTGTCATACGATGATTTGAAAATTGCGTTTCGCGTAAGGAAATAAAAATCATCACCGGCAGGAGCCATGTCAAAAATCTTGTCATACATCTGATCCGTGAGAGCATAGAGAGAAAGTACCTGGGTATCGGGATCTGCATCAATTTTATAAACAGCGCCGTCCTGTGCTCCCAGTACGATTACATTACCGATTTTTGCACCGCTGCAGATCGAATCTTTTCTGTCCCGGGGGCCGTTGAAAGTCTTTACAATAACGGGATTGGCCACTGACTGATTATCCAGATTTTTGATTACTTTCAAAACATAGTATTTACCGGTATATTCAAGATAATAAAGATCTTTATCAGTCTTTGAAACAAGCAGCAACGGTGATTGTGCAGGAATCGTTGCTATCGTCTTTCCAGTGACCGACTGAATGATGCAGATTGAGTCATCTTTTATTCCTGCAAGATAGACATTATTATTGAACAAAACAGGAGACAATAATCCCTGTATCGTCGTAAATCTTGCTTTTTTCCGTCCGTTATTCAGATAATAATAAGTAATGCTTCCTGCAGGGGAATACATAACAGCTGTTTTTTCAGAAGAACTGGATCTGACCAGCGATACGATACCTGTTGCTTCATTCATAACATTCGTTACCCGGCCCGTTTTTGCATTGAGAAAAACGACGCCGTCTACAGACGCCGTTCCGACCATGAGATAGGTACCTTTTTCGCTGAATGAAAGCGATGTTACTGAATCCATGAAACGTTTTGCATAAATCCGGCGCAGCGTCTGCCAGTTCCATACGCTGACACGATTGACCGAACCGCCGTCCGTTTCATACACGGCGATATCCGTACCGTTCGGCGAGCACGCTATCATCTGTATACCGATATCGGATATCTGATAGTGCTCTCCTAGTCCGTCTTCCGTCCATTTTATTAAAAATCCGTCAAGCCCTGCAGAAAAGAATGAATTTCCACTTCTTCCATTCTGCAGCTGGGTTGCAAGCATTGTCACCCGGCTTTGATGAGCCTGTGTCGATATATGAGATTGTGCCGAAACAGTAAAGAGTCCTGCCGCTGCTACAGAAAGTAAGATTGTCTTGATTTTCATTTTGCCCTCAATATAGTACTGAAGTATCGTATATCACCGGATAATCCGATAAAAAAGATGACTGCAATAAATGCAATTCCGATAAACTGGATATAATACTGTGTTTTTGGTGGTATCTGTCTTTTCAGCAGAAGTTCCAGAAAAGCGACTAAAATCATACCACCATCGAGAACAGGGATGGGCAGCAGATTCATTAAAAACAGCGAAATACTTATTACGGCCATAAACTGCAGCAGACTGGAAACTCCGGTCCTTATTCCTGCGGAAAATCCCTGTTTGACCGTGTCCCCGAGCATGGTTGTAATTCTGGCAGGTCCGGCGACGGTATTGGTTATATCAACGCCCTTGAAAAGAACACCGATACTCCGGACCGTCAGGGCCAGCATTGTTCCGGTCTGCTGCACACCCTGAATAAAGGCCGGAAAGAACGGATACCGTTTTGCTTCGTATGCCTTTACGGAATCAGGAACGGTGGAAACTCCTATCTTACCGGTACCGGTGGACGTATCCATATCTGTATGTACAACAAAGTTCATTACAGTTCCGTTACGGTCCGCTGTTATTTTAAGATTCTCATCCGGATGCGATGAAACAATCATGGCGATGTCCGAAAAATCATGAATTTGATTTCCGTTTATGGTGAGAATGACATCTCCTGTTCTAAGTCCTGCATCACGTGCAGCCGAATGCAGATCAGGATAAATTTCGTCTGCAAGCGTAATCCGGGGAGTCGCCGAATAATACGTATAACCGGTCATTGCCACAGTCGAAAACGCCACAAAAGCAAAAAAAATGTTAAAAAAAGGACCTGCAAACGCCAGTATGATCCGTTTAAAAGGATGAATACCGAACAGAGAGTCTTTTTCAGCTGAAATAGTTTTTTCTCCCTGTTCTAATGCAAGGGAAAAATCTTTTTCTCCTTTTAGTCCGCAATATCCGCCGAGCGGAAAAAGAGAAAGCCGGTAATCTGTGGTACCATATTTTTTATGAAACAGAACCGGCCCCATACCGATCGAAAAACTTTCCACCCTGACTCCGAATATCCGTGCAGCAGTAAAATGTCCCAGTTCATGAAAAAAAATTATAAAACCCAGGCAAAAAAGTCCGTAAACAATTGTCATAGAAGGTGCTCCGCTGCTATTTTGGCCTTTTCATGCATAAAAAGAATTTCCTCAAGGTTTGCCGGTTCCCGCTGCCAGTCCTGTTGAAGTACTGTTTCCGTTATATGCGGAATCTCAGTAAATTTTATTTTTTGCATAAGGAAAGCTTCCGCTGCTATTTCATCGGCTGCATTATAGGCAATAGTATACGCTCCCTTCTTTCCGGCAGCGGCATAAGCGAGTTGCAGCATAGGGAAATCTTCGAAACGGGGTCGGTAAAAAGTCATTGTATGCTCGAAAAGATCAAATTTATCTATAAAATTTGGAATAACATCAGGCCAGCATAAAGCCGATAGAATAGGATGTTTCATATCAGGGTTTGAAATTTGGCCGTAAAGTACGCCGTCGCGCGTTCTTACCAGAGAATGAACTAAACTCTGGGGATGTACGACTACCTGAATTTTTTCCGGCGGCATGTGAAAAAGACAGCATGCTTCTATGACTTCAAGACCTTTGTTGGCCAGACTGGCCGAATCGATCGTGATTTTACTGCCCATATTCCAGGTGGGATGTTTCAAAGCATCTGCCGGCGTAACAGCCGGCAGTTTATCCTTTGAAAGCTGCCGGAACGGACCGCCGCTTGCGGTAAGAATAATTTGTTCAATATTCTCAGAGCCGAAACGCTCCGTCAGATTAAATATGGCTGAATGTTCGGAATCCACCGGTAAAATACGGCAGCCATTTTTTTCTGCAAGCGATTGAACAAGCGGGGCAGCCATGACGATGGTTTCTTTATTTGCCAGCGCCAGATCAATGCCATGATTTAAAACAAGTATTGACGGTTGCAAACCGGCGCTTCCTGCAATACCATTTATAACGATGTCAGGAGTTGTTTCTTCTATGAGTCGTTCAATTCCCGCTATACCATCTTTTTCTGTAAGTGTCGATTGACAGGTAAATTCCCGGGACAAGGCAGACAGTTTTTCAGCGTTTCTGTTGGCACTCAGACCTACGACAGAAAAAGAATCCTTCATGCCGCGTACAATATCAAGTGTGCTGGTTCCTATTGAGCCGGTACTTCCAAGTACAAGTAATTTTTTCATAATGATCTGATTTAATTCCGGAAATAAAGAATTTGTATAAGAATATAGAATACCGGAGCGGACGCAAATATAGAATCTACAGAATCCAGGACTCCACCGCGGCCTGGTATTATGGTTCCGCTGTCTTTTACTCCTGCAGATCGCTTAAATACGGACTCCACAAGATCTCCTATAATGGCAGAACAAGCAATGACAAGTCCGAGTACGACAGATTTTAAAACTGTTCCGTGAAAAACAGCCGGCCAGACCTGATGTGACAGAACCGCTGCTGCAATAGCACCTAAAAAACCGCCGATAAACCCGGCAATACTTTTATTGGGGCTTACGGCAACCACGCCCCGGTTATTTTTTCCGAACAGCATACCAAAAAGCCATGCCAGAGAGTCACAGATAAATACCATGAAAAGAAACGTTGCCAGAAACGTTGTGGAATTTTCAAGCATGGTAATTCTCGAAATAAAAGTCACAAGAAATCCGGCATAAAAGATGACGAGTATGCCGCCCGCTATTTTCGTATTTGAGGCGGAAAAACTTTTTGCAGAAAACGCATCGTAGGTAAAAAGAAGAATGCAGGAAAAGGTAAAACCGTATGTTATGTATTCTGGCGGCAACCCGAACACGGCACAAAACATTCCGCATACAGGAGAGAGCAGGGAAAGGGCAAGAATAAAGGGCTTCGGCAGCATCTCGTGTTTTTTCTGTAAAATCGTATATAATTCGTCAGCTCCGACGAATGAAAACAGCAGAATCAGTACATGTATGGGAAGATGATTTTTAAAATCTATATATACGAAACCTATTATTACCGGTATTCCGATAAAAAATATGAGCAAGCGCTGCAGCACTTTGCTTATTCTCATAAAGCACCTCTCCTATTTTTCCGGCACCGCACCAAAACGGCGGGTACGTTTTTTAAATTCATTGAGATCTTTACTGAATTCTTTTTCATCATAATCGGGCCAGAGCGTATCAGTAAACAAAAGTTCCGCATATGAAGCATGCCACAATAAAAAATTACTTATTCGTTTTTCGCCGCCCGTCCTGATCAGCAGGTCGACATCCGGCAAATCCGGTATATCAAAAGATGCGGAAAGATCGGCTTCCGTGAGCGTCCGGGGATCTTTGCTGTTCTGCATAAGTCTCCGAACTCCACGTATAATCTCATCACGGCCGCCATAATTTATGGCTAATACAACAGTAAGACCGGTAAAAAGAGCCGTCTCATGAACTGCATTTTTTATTTCGGTCCGGACATCCGCCGGAAGTCCGTCCAAATCTCCGATATGCCTGATCCGGATACCATTCTTCTTGTAAAAATCAAATTCCGCCCGCAAATGTCCTTTTATGAGCCCCATTAAATAACCGACTTCCGATTGCGAACGTTTCCAGTTTTCTGTAGAAAATGTGTACAGCGTGACATATTTTATCCCGACTTCTGCAGCTTTCGTTACAATACGCTTCGCTGCCGTAAGTCCCTGTTTATGCCCCATCGTACGCGGAAGACCTCTTTTTTTAGCCCATCTGCCGTTTCCATCCATAATGATTCCGATATGAGCTGGAATGGCGGATGATATAATTGGCTGCTCTGTTTCCATAGCTGCTTCCGACATCAGCCTTCCATTATTTCCTTTTCTTTTTCATCGTAGATTTTATTGATTTCAGCAATATATTTATCAGTTGTTTTCTGGAGTTCAGTTTCAGATGTTTTCAGGGCATCTTCGGTTATTTCACCTGCTTTCTGCTGTTTTTTCAGCTCATCGTTACCGTCACGCCGTATATTTCTGATTGATGTTCTGGAATTTTCAGCGATTCCCTTGGCCTGTTTTACAAGTTCTTTTCTACGGTCAGCTGTCAGCGGCGGTATGGAGATGCGGATAACTTTTCCGTCGTTAGAAGGATTAAATCCAAGATCTGCAACCTCTATTGCTTTTTCAATCTCATTAATAAGCGATTTGTCAAACGGCTGAATAACAACCATCCGTGCTTCAGGGATAGAAATCGTTGCAACCTGATTAAGCGGTGATTTAGTACCATAGTAGTCGACACGGACTTTATCAAAAATGGCTGCTGAAGCGCGCCCTGTTCGAATTCCGTTATAGTTTTCCTGAAGAGCTATGATTGTCTTTTCCATGCGTTGATTACAATTGTCGTTTCCCATTTTTTCACTTCCTGAATTAAGGTTACTGATAAACAGCGGAGGCAGTATACGTACCGGCCGCCGCTGTTACATCTTATTTACCGAGAACGTAAAGAACTATATCGCCGAATGCAAGATCAGCACCAACGGCTTTTGCCGTTTCGTCAAGCTTTGCCAAAACGGTTTTTTTGTCATCTTTTACGAACATCTGATCAACGAAACAAATTTCTGCCAGATGTTTTTTGATCTTGCCCTTTAAAATTCCTTCTTTGACCTTTTCTGGTTTAGAAGCGGTTTTTTCATCCTGCTCAATCTGTCCTTTAAAAATTGCAGTCTGTTCATCAATATATGACTGGGGAACGTCTTCCTGTTTTATGAAGGCAGGAGTGAAAGCTGCAAGATGAAGGCAGCAGTCATACGCAAATTCCTTTACTTTGTCATCGGAAGAACCTTTTACAACCGTTATGACTCCCGTCTTAAAATCGCTGTGAACATACGTAGCAGCAGCGGCATTGTCCGGAACAGTAATAACAGCAAGACGCGTTACCGACATATTTTCACGGATTTTAGTCTGCAACTCTAGCAGCAGGTCAGTATGTTCTTTTTCGACCTTTGTGTATCCTTTTGCAAAAGTAATATCCAGCAGCTTGTCACCGAGTGCAATAAAGTCCGCGTTTTTTGCGACAAAATCGGTTTCACAGGTCAGTTCTATCATTGCAATTTTACCGCCTTCCTGACGCACAAAAATACGTCCCTCGGCAGTGGCCCGTCCGGCACGCTTAGCGACAGCGGCAAGCCCTTTTTCTTTTAGAAGTTTCGCAGCTTCGTTTGCATCTCCATTTGTCTCGATAAGTGCCTTCTTACATTCCATCATTCCGGCACCGGTCTGTTCACGGAGCGCTTTAACGTCTGATGCTTTTATATCCATTGGTTTTTTCTCCACATATACATTTTTTTCAGCCATGGACGGCAGAACTAGTCATAAAGTTTATCTTCATCAACGAGCTGATCGGCAGCATCCCGTTCATTAGCTTCGACATCTTCTTCCTTTTCTTCAGTCGGCTGATAGTTGCTGTAATCTTCAATTTCAACTTCTTCCGCTTTTACCGCGGCATCAGTCTGAACGGAATCCTCTTCATCATTAAGATTCTCAATAATCTTAAGACCTGCATCATTATCGGCTTCAATAACCGCATTGGCGATGATCGAAGTGAAAAGAGATATGGCACGAATAGCATCATCGTTTCCAGGAATAGGATAATCGATTCCTTCAGGATTGCAGTTTGTATCTACTACTGCAATAATCGGAATATGCATACGGCGTGCTTCCGCTACAGCAATCTGTTCTTTATGCGTATCAATAATGAATACAGCACCCGGCAGTTCTTTCATTTCTTTGATACCTGCAAGGTTTTTTTCAAGTTTTGCTTTTTCTTTCTGAAGTGCAGAAACCTCTTTTTTGGTCAGCTTGTCAAAAGTACCATCAATTTCCATTTTCTCGATTTTCTTAAGACGCTGCAGAGATTTTTTTATAGTTGAAAAATTAGTGAGCATACCGCCAAGCCAGCGGTTGTTTACATAGAACATGCCGCAACGTTCGGCTTCTTTTTGTATAGCCTGTTGTGCCTGTTTTTTTGTTCCGACAAAAAGAATTGACTTTCCGGATGACGCAATCTTATGAACCGCATCATAACTTTCTTTAATGGCTGCAATAGTTTTTTGCAGATCAATAATATGAATCCCGTTTCTTTCTGCGAAGATATATTTCTTCATACGGGGATCCCAACGCTTGACCTGATGACCGAAATGAACACCCGATTCAAGCAGACTCTTCATGGTTACAACTGCCATGATTAACTCCTTCACCCTTTTAATAGAAAAAAGACCGACATACTGTCATGCTCTCTGACTAAAAAAAGTACCAGACTCTATTTCTCGATGCCGCTTCAATAAGATAAAGCGGTACGGAAGATCGGTTTTCGAACTGGACCCACGGTCTGTCCGGAACCGGCAGGACTAGTCCAATATTGAATAGCCTTGCTCTTTTAACATATCATAAACTGTGCTTATAGGCAAGCCTGCGACACAACTCGTTGTACCTTCTATTTTTGTAATAAAACAGGATGCCAGCCCCTGAATTCTGTAACCGCCTGCGGCACCGTGCCAGTCTCCGGTATTGACATACCATTCTATTTCAGCTTCGGACATGGACGAAAAGGTGACCCGCGTTACCGCCGTTCTTGACGACATCGTTTTTGTTCTTCCGCGATAGAGCGCAACAGACGTCATTACTTCATGAGTCGTTCCCTGCAGTTTTTTAAGGACAGCCGCTGCTTCTTT